>CAJXCG010000044.1 GCA_913051715.1 uncultured Rhodobiaceae bacterium | reverse complement strand
GACGCTCTTCCGATCTGTCTGTGATAAAGCCATTTATCGCCCTTGCATCTCGCCCGCCTATGGCTTTTCATGTTCGGGGGCATAAATGAGCGAAAGAGAAATTTTTGGCGCTTTAAGCGACATCCGAATTATTGACCTGACGCAAGCCTTGGCCGGCCCGTTCGGTACGATGATTTTGGCCGACCACGGCGCTGACGTCATTAAAGTCGAAAGTCCGGCGGGTGATTTGAGCCGCACGGCGGGCCCGTATTTTCCCGATGACACACAAAAAACCCATGGCGGGTATTTCCAGAGCGTTAATCGAAACAAGCGCTCGATCGCGCTGGATCTGAAATCTGAGGCCGGGCGCGATGCGCTGAAAAACCTGGTGCGCGAGGCCGATGTGGTGGTTGAAAATTTTCGCCACGGCGTGATGGACAAGCTCGACCTTTCCTACGAAACCTTGCGGGCCGAAAACCCCAAGCTGGTTTACGCCTGTCTGCGCGGGTTTGGCGACGCGCGCACCGGAACATCTGAATATATCGACTGGCCGGCATTCGACGTGGTGGCTCAAGCGATGGGCGGCATCATGTCGGTCACAGGGCCGAATGAGGCAGCGCCGACCAAGGTTGGGCCGGGTATTGGCGACATCGCGCCCGGCATGTTTATGGCCTTTGGTATTCTGGCTGCTGTGCACCATGCGCGCAATTCGGGGCAGGGGCAGTTCGTCGACGTGTCGATGGTGGATGGTGTGTTGTCGGTTTCCGAGCGCATGGTCTATCAGCATTTTATCGCCGACAACACGCCGGGGCCGGAAGGCAATCACCATCCGTTTCTGGTGCCTTTCGGCATGTTTCCCACCAAGGATGGTTTTGTGACCATTGCGGCACCGCAAGACAATTTTTACCGGACATTGTGCGAGGCATTGGAAGCTGACCATCTGCTTACCGATGAACAGAAAATCAAAATCGGTTGGCGGCTGGAGAACCGGCATGACGTTATCGAGGCCATTGGCAAGGTAACCGCCGAATTTACCAAAGCCGAGATCAAGCGGCGCATTGGCGGCAAAGTGCCGATGGGCAATGTGATGAACATGGCCGATATCGCTGCCGACCCCTATTTTGCGGCGCGCGATATGCTGCCGGAAATTGACGTGCCGGGCAGTCAACACAAATGCCCGGTTGCCGGCACACCGATTAAAATGACCGAGACACCGGGGGGCGTGCATGCGCGCGGGCCGTATATCGGTGAGCATACACGCTCTGTATTACGAGAAGCTGGTCTCGATGAGGCCGAAATTGAAAATTTGCTGGCCTCGGGTGCGGCCAGCCAACATGAAGGAGATTGAGATGTTTGAAACCCTGATTGATGCCCCTGCCCAAAATCCGACCATCAGCTGGTCGATGCAATTTCAGCATTTGAAAGTCGGCCTAGATGTTTCCGATGGTGCGAAACACACCTTGCATATCGGGCCGGAAGAAATACGCCTGACCGATGGCATTGACGATGACAGCCAGTTCTCATTTGTCGCGGATCAAAATGCGTGGACGAACTATGCCAGCGAAATACCGCCTGTCGGCTATCAGGCGCTGACCTCCATGGTGGAGAAAGATCACATGGACATAACCGGCGACACGTTGGAATTTGCGCGCCATGGCTTGATGCTGGAGAAGCTGTTTTCTTGTCTGCGCCCGCAGAAAAAGTCGACGGCGCCGCCCCTCGATGCGCCGTATTTTGAACAAGCGGGCGGGCGGTATCTGCATCTCAATCTTTGGGGGCAGCACCAGCGCATTTATGTCGAAGAGGCAGGCCCATCGGACGGTGGCGGCCAGCCGATTGTGTGTCTGCATACGGCAGGCTCAGACGGGCGCCAATATCGTGGCCTGATGGCCGATGCCGATGTGTTGAAAAACCACCGTGTGATTGCCTTCGATTTGCCGGGACACGGAAAATCATCGCCGCTTGCCGGCTTTGAGGCATCGCGCTACATGCTGACCACGCAGATGTATGTCGAGGCGGTGATGGCGGTTTGCCAGGCAATGCAACTCAAAGACCCGATTGTCATGGGGTGTTCCATTGGCGGGCGCGCTGTTTTGCACCTGTCGTTGAAACATGGCGATTATTTCAAGGCCGCCATCGGGCTGCAATCGGCGACCCATGCCGAAAGCCACGCCAATGAAAAGCTGAAAATGCTCGACAAGCATGTGTTGAGCCGCCCGGACATGCATGGCGGCGAGGTGTCGGCCAATTCGGTGCAGCAAATCATGTCGCCCCTGTCGCCCAGCAAAGATTATTGGGAGACGCTGTATTATTACATGCAGAGCGGGCCGGGCGTGTTTGCCGGCGACCTGTATTATTATTTTGTCGATGGCGACATGCGTAACGGGCTTGCCGAGCAGATTGATACTGAACAATGCCCGCTATATTTGCTGACGGGCGAGTATGACCTGTCTGCTACGCCGGAGATGACGGAAGAATTGGCTAAGCTGGTGAAAGCGCAGCATTGTCAGATTATGAAAGGGTTGGGGCATTTCCCAATGTCGGAGAACTATGCTGTTTTTCGGGATTATCTCAATCCGGTGCTGGACAAAATCGCCGCTGCGTAAAGCTATTGCTCGTCGATAATGGCGCGCATGCGCTTAAAAGCCTCGCTCTGCTGATTGGCGACATTGGCAATGGCGGAACCGGCGGATAATGTGTCTCGCAGAGTGTCGAGCGCTTCCAGTATCATGGCTTTTTTCTTGGCAAGCGCCTCGGTATTGCCGCCCACGGCAATGGCGAGCGGCATGGCGTCGCTGCCATTTTCGACCAGCTTGGCAATCGAGGCGATGCCCGGTTCCATAAAGCCGTCAGCATGAAAATAACCGTCGCGGCGCATGGTATTGACATCGTCAAGCACCGCACGCTCGCTGCGCCGAAAACTCTCATCCATAATGTCAACATTGATGCGTCGCGTGATGCGCCCGATTTCCTCATCCGCCAAACGCGACAAAAAGCAAATGCCGGTCGACGTGCGCGTCAAGGGCCGCATGATTCCGCTCTGAATGGTCATTGAGCGCGACAGCGCCGGATCAAGCACCAAAACATATTGCGAAAAAATGCCGTTTTGCAGCGCCAGAAAAGTCACTTCCCCGCATTTTTCGGCAATGGTCTGGCACGCATTGACAAAGGGGGTCCGCAAATTCAAGCCGCTGGTCATCCAGTCGCCCAAAAGTGCGAGGCGCAAGGTCGGCCAATAAGTTCTGTCTTGTGCCCGGTGCTCAAGATAACCAAGTTGCACCAAATTCTTTACCAGCATGGATGTGCTGGATTGCGGCATGGACAAGGCTTCGGACAACTGCTTGATATTCGCCGGTTGCTGGTCGGCTGCAAAATGCTCAAACAGTTTCAAAACCCGTTCGGCAGATTTAATGCTCTGGCTCATCCTCTCATCATATTCATGATGTAGCTCGGAGCAAGCCTTCTTGCTGATTAGATCTTGATAATAATGTTCTTGGTCTGGGTGTATTGCTTCAGCGCCATCACACCTTTTTCGCGGCCAATGCCGGATTGCTTATATCCTCCCAGTGGGTGCTCGACGCCGCTTTCAAGGTAATAATTGACGTAGATTTGCCCGGCCTGCAGCTTGGCTGAAACGCGGTGCGCGCGCGACACGTCGCGTGTCCACAAACCTGCGGCCAGACCGTAATTTGTGTCATTGGCAATGGCGATGGCATCTTCTTCCGTGTCGAACGGGATAATGACGCCCACGGGACCAAAAATTTCCTCGCGCGCGATCCGCATATCATTGGTCACATCAACATAAATTGTCGGCTCTACATAAAAGCCGTTTTCCAGCCCGTTGCCTTCGGCGCGTTTGCCGCCCGTGACCAGTTTGGCACCCTCACTTTCGGCGACCTTGAAATAGTCCAGCACTTTGTTGAACTGAACTTCATTGGCAATCGGCCCCAGGCTCGGAAACGGCGCGTCGCGGCCTATCGGCATTTTCTTTGCCGCCGCCGCCAGCATTTCGGAAAACGTGTCGACAATCGAGCGTTGCACCAAAATCCGCGTACCCGCCAGACAGATTTGCCCGCTATTGGCCACAAATGCGAATAGCGCACCGGGCAGGGCGGCTTCCAAATTGGCATCTTCAAAAATAATATCGGGGCTTTTGCCGCCCATTTCCAAGGTGACCGGCATGATTTTATCAGCGGCGATTTTGCCGATTTCGCGGCCTGCGCGCACCGAACCTGTGAAGGCAATTTTGCCGACATCGTCATGGCGCACCAGCGCCTCGCCGGCTTCGGCACCTGCGCCTGTTACCACGTTCAACACGCCTTCGGGCAACCCGGCTTCGACGGCCATTTCCGCAAACATCAAGGCGGTGGCAGATGTATATTCGCTGGGTTTGTGAACCACCGTATTGCCGACAGCCAGTGCCGGCGCAATGCCACGGCATGCCTGATTAAGCGGCGCGTTCCACGGGGTGATGACGCCGACCACGCCATAAGGCTCGTGCACGGTATAGCTGTGTTGCTCCGGCCCGACGGGAATGTGTTCGCCCTGCAACGAGGCAGCAATGCCGCCATAATATTGGAAATAATTCGAGGCTGTCGCCATGGCACCGAACGCGCCCATGCCCGGCACGCCCATCTCTGCTGATTCTGCGGCGCAGAATTCCTCCATGCGTTCTTCCAACATGCGTCCGACGCGGGCAATGATTTTGCCGCGCTCCAGCGGGCGCATATCCGCCCAAGCCGCGCTGGCAGCCTTGGCAGCGGCGACAGCCTTATCAACGTCTTCGGCTGATCCGGCGGCAATTTTGGTGACTACGGATTGGTCGTCGGGATTGATCGAGTCGAGATAATTGCCGTTCACAGGATCGACAAATGTTGCGTTGATGAAATGGCCATATTGCGGACGAATGGTCATGCGGCGCTCTCCCTATATTTGGTCTTTATGAAAGCAATCATGGCTCTGTCAAACAAGGGCGTCTGCCACGCCATTACATTTGTGATGAAGCGCGCCTTCGCGTTGCAAGAAATTGCACGGCGGATACCATTGAATTAGCGTGCATACGAGGAGGGGCGTCATGCAATCGCAATTTGATTTTATTATTATCGGTGCCGGATCGGCGGGGTGTGTTTTGGCGGACCGCTTGAGCGAAAGCGGCGCACACAGCGTGCTGGTTTTGGAAGCGGGCGGGGAAGATAGAAACCCGTGGCACAAAATTCCGCTCGGCATATCGCGCCTCATCGCAGACAAATCGGTTGCGTGGCTGGACATGACGGTCGCCACAAATTCAACCGCCGGACGCTCGATTATTCTCAGCCAAGGTAAGGTGGTCGGCGGCGGGTCATCGATCAACGGCATGCTGTATATTCGCGGGCAGCGCGAGGATTATGACAATTGGGCCGATCTGGGGTGCCAAGGCTGGGGCTGGGATGAGGTTTTGCCGTATTTCAAAAAATCGGAAAATTTACCCAAGGGCGGCACGCAGGGCGCGCATGGGCGCGCCGGCAAGCTCAAACTTAGTTGGATCAAAAACCTGAACCCGGCCTCCTACGCCGTAATGCAGGCCGCGCAAGAAGAGGGGTTACCGTTTAATGATGACGTTAATGATGGTGACCAGACAGGTGTTGGCTATTTGCTTGGGACCATCCATAAAGGGCGGCGCCAGTCAACGGCGACGGCGTTTTTGCGCCCGGCGCGCAAGCGCGCCAATGTGACGGTGAAAACCGGTCAGCGTGTGCAGCGTTTGTGCGTGGAAGGCGCGCGCGTTACCGGCGTGGATGTGAGCGATGAAAGCGGCGCAATCACGCGTTACACAGCCGATAAAGAAATTATTCTTTCGGCCGGTGCGATCGGCAGTCCGGCCATTTTGCAACATTCCGGCATTGGCGATAAAGCGCATTTGCAATCGGTTAATGTGACGCCGGTTCACCATCTGCCAGGTGTCGGGCAGAATTTGCAGGATCATATTTTCGGGCACGTGAAATATGAGCTTAAAAATCCGCGCCACAGCTATAACCGGAAATTGTCGCATATGCCGAGCATGGCGCTGGAACTGGTCAAATGGCTGGTGTTCGGTCGTGGCGCGCTGACCACCACCTCGGCGCATTTTTGCGGCTTTTTCAAAAGCAGCGATGCGCTTGACCGCAACGACATTCAACTGGCAATGCGCCCCTATTCGGCCAGCGTGCGCGAAGACGGCAATCTGGCGCTTGATACATTTCCGTCAATGACCGTCTCGGCCATTCAGGCTCGCCCCTATTCGCGCGGCACTGTGATGATCAAAAACGACGATCCGATGAAGCGGCCCGAGGTAAATACAAATTATCTGTCTGACCCGCGCGATGTTACCGCCATCAGCCGAGGTATTGAGCGCGTGCGCGCCATTCTCAAGCAGCCAACCGCCGAAAAGCTGGTGGCCGCTGAGGTCGAGCCCGGCCCCGACGTAAAAGGCGAGGAAGCGATTGAAACCTATTTGCGTAAATCTTTCGCCACGGTTTATCACCCCGTCGGCACATGCAAAATGGGCACGGACGATATGGCGGTTGTCGACCCGGAACTGAAGCTCATTGGCCTGAAAGGCTTGCGGGTGGTCGATGCGTCGATTATGCCGGTAATCTCGTCAGGCAACACCAATGCCCCGACCATAATGATTGGCGAAAAGGCCGCCGATATGATCCGCGCCGAGCACGGCGCCTGACCCAAGAGGCATATAATGTCTGACGAAAACCTACCTTTCCCCAATGCCGACAAGGCCGAGCTTTTGCTGGTCGGCAATCAATATGAAGATTTTGAAATCGGGCAGGTGTTTGAACATCATTGGGGCCGCACCTTGAACAGCGGCGACAATGCCCAATTCAGCTATCTGACGCTGCATTTCAATCCGAACTATTTTAATGCCGAATATGCCAAGGCCAATGGGCACGAAAAAATCGTCGTTAATCCATTGCTGGTTTTTAACACTGTGCTGGGTATGTCGGTGGAAGACCTGTCCGAGCGTGGCGGGCCGTTTCTGGGCATTAATGAGCTGACCCATCACGCTTTTGTATACGAGGGCGACACGATTGTCGCGCGCTCCACCGTGCTCGATAAGCGCGAGAGCCAGTCTAATCCCGATGTCGGCATTGTGACGTGGCACACGCAAGGCTTCAATCAGCGCGACGAACTGGTGATCGATTATAAACGCAGCAATATTGTCGCCAAAAGCGGCAAGCGCGCGAAAATTTGAGGGGCGGGGACATGTCAAAAGCAGCAAGCGTACAGGGCAGTCGCTATTTTGAAGATTTCAGCGTTGGCGACATCTATAAGCATTTTCGCGGTAAAACGGTGAAGGAAAACGATGCCGTGACCATCTGCAATATGGTGCTGAACTCGGCTTCCGGGCATTTCAATGATGATCTGATGTCGGGCACGGCCATCGGCGAGTCCATCGTTTATGGCGGTGTGACCATCTCGATGGTGATCGGGCTGGCGGCGCAAGACACAGCCAGCAACGCAATTCGTGAATTGGGCATGGACAACATCAAGCTTTTGTCGCCTGTCAAACATGGCGACACGCTTTATGCCTATTCGGAAGTGCTGGATACAGCCGATGATGAACAAGGCGGTGTGGTGACGTTCCGCCATTATGGTGTGAACCAAAAAGACAAGCTGGTGTTTCAGGGTGAGCGCCGCGTGCTGCTGAAAAAACGAGGCGCGTGATGCAAAACGGATATGTCGATAATTTGGCCTGGAGCATCGGGCGGCTTTTCGACAAATGGGTTATTCGCCAGCCCGAAAAAATAGCGGTCTATTTTGATGATGTGCCGGTAAGCTATGCCGATTTGGGGCGCGCGGTGAACCGCCTGTGCCATGCGTTTCAGGCTATGGGCTTAAAAAAGGGTGACCGTGTGGCCGGCATGGGCAAAAACGCGCTGCCGCCCGTGGCCTTGTATTTTGCCGCCGCCAAAATTGGGCTCGTCGCCGTGCCCATCAATAACCGTCTGCTCGGCAAAGAACTGGCTTATCAGCTCAATAATTGCCGCGTTTCGGCTTTGGTTTTCGACGCCGATTTCGCCGATGCGGTAGCCGACGCATTGACCCAGACAGACATTCAAAACACTCATGTGCTGGCCTATGGCGCGCCGGTCGATGAAGCGCTGGGGCAAAGCTATGAAGCGGTGACCGCCGCGTGCCCGGAAACACAGCCCGAAATTGAGGACCCCGTCAGTCTCATGGATCCGCTGGCCATTATTTACACATCCGGCACAACGGGTGCGCCAAAGGGGGCGGTGACCAACCATCTGCAAACCTATTTCAAGTTCATGAACATAAATTTGGCGGCGGATTTGCGCCAAGATGATGTGATGCTGGCGCCCATGCCGCTGTTTCACTCGGCGGGCCTGTTTATCTGTTTGACGCCGATGCTGCTGCGCGGGGGCACCATCGCCACCCGGCAGAGCTTTGATCCGGCGCTTTATGTGGCTGATTGCAAAACTTACCGCCCGACCCTGACCATGGCGATTACCACCATGTTCAAAATGATCATGCAACATGCCGAGCCGGGCAGCGATGTGTTTTCTTCCATTCGGTATTGCATGGGCGGCGGCGAGCGCACGCCGCAAAGCCTGCTTGACGAATTGCGCGATAAATTTGGGCTGCACATGCAACTCGGTTTTGGGCAGACCGAAAATTCGGCAATGGTCGGTCAACTGCCGGATGATTTCGGGCGTGTCGATACGGTGGGGCGCGCAGGGTTTTTCTCTGATATCTGGATTGAAAATCCGGCAGGGGAAAAACTTCCCCCCGATACGGTCGGCCGCATTATGGCGCAGGGCCCCGCTGTCATGAGCGGCTATTGGGAGATGCCGGAAAAAACTGCTGAGACGATCAAAGACGGCGTGCTCAACACGGGCGATTTGGGCACCATGGATGACGAAGGCCGGCTTGCTTTGGTCGACCGCGAAAAGGACATGTATCGCTCGGGCGGTGAAAATGTTTATCCGGCAGAAATTGAAAAATTGCTCATGGATCATCCTAAGGTGTTCAATGCCGCCGTCATCGGCATCCCCGATGCCGATTGGGGCGAGATAGGCAAGGCCTTTATCGTAACGCGGCCCGACGAAACCGTGGCGCCGCAGGAATTGCTCGATTATTTCGACGGCAAACTGGCAAAGTTCAAATGGCCCCGACAATTTGACTTCCTCGACGCGCTGCCCATGACGGAAAGCGGCAAGGTCAAAAAGGCTGAATTGAAACAGCGCGAAGCCGAAAGATCGGCTCGGCCATAATCAAGCCCAGCACGCATGTTATCCTTTCGTTATTGCCTCTGAATTGAGGTTCAGTTTACGCTGATTTGTGTCAAAGAGTGGAGTTGAATGCTATGACGGCTGTATCATTTCTGGACGGAGGCCTAGGACAAGAAATTAACAAACGCTCAGAACGTTCTAATTCGCATAAACTATGGTCGGTTCAGGTGATGTTTGAAGAGCCAGAAATCGTAGTTGCGGTGCATAAGGAATTCATCTTAGCAGGGTCGCGAGTAGTTACAGCCAATAATTATACCGCTACACCTTTCAGGCTTGCTGAATATGGCCTCGGCGATAAGTTTTATGAAACCCATCAACTATCAATGGAACTTGTCGAACGCGCGATTGTCGAAGCGTCAGAGGAGTGTGGCGATAATTTTAATGTGAATATTGCTGGATGTTTGCCACCGCTCACGGCGAGTTACGGTTCCGCTTTAGCACTTGGCGAAACAGAGGCTTACAACCATTATCAAAATCTAATAGAGGCACAGGAAAACTATGTAGATGTGTTCCTGGTGGAAACGGTATCTAACATAAAAGAAGGCAAGGCCGCTATTGCCGCCCTCAAAGCTGCCGGTGAAAAATGTTTTATCAGCCTTACCATGTCTGATGATTTGTCCAACAATCTTCGTTCGGGTGAAACATTGGCACAGGCAATTGATATTCTTGGCGCAGAGGGTTTGGACGGTTTATGTCTGAATTGCTCCCAGCCTGAGACGATAGACGAAGCGCTGCCATTACTAAAAGCTTCAGGTATTCGTTTTGGTGCTTATGCAAATGCCTTTGAGTCCGTTGAAGCTCTTACCCCAAAATCGACAGTAGACAGCTTAGCAGCACGTCACGACATAACAATAGCTGCCTATGCCAGTTACGCTCTTAGATGGGCTGCAGAAGGGGCAACCATTATCGGAGGTTGTTGCGAAATAAGTCCCGCGCATATAGCTTTCCTACATGATGCCTTATGCAGCGCAGGATATGAGCCAACCTCATTGGTCTGATTTTACATCGAGCTGACCATCATAGCGCTTCTGTTTGCGATGCGCGCCACATCTTTATATTAGGAAGGTGCCGTGATGAATTTTGAATTGCCGCAAGTCGGCGTTTACAACTATGTGCCCCGCGCGCGCGTCCGTTGGGGGCAGGCTGGGCTTGAGGCGGTTCGCGAAGAAGTTGGCGACACAGCTAGGTTTTTCATTCTTACAACGCCCTCCTTGGTCAATAAAACACCATTAATTGACGAGTTGCAGAGCGGCTTGAGCACCCAATGTTGCGGCTTGTTTCATAACATTTCTGAACATACGCCGTTCAGCGATGTCGTCAACGCAGCGCAAGCTGTACGCGCAGCCAATGCCGATATCATATTGTCGGTAGGGGGTGGCAGTATTATTGATGCTGCCAAAGCGGTGATTATTTGTTTGCGCGAAAATATCGATACAGTTGAGGCGTTATCCGCCCGCATCGGGCAAATCAGCGAAGGCCCGGGCGGCCCTCGCCACATCAGCATACCTACGACATTGTCAGGTGCCGAGCATACTGAATTTGCCGGCGGCATTAACCCGGCGACGGGGACGAAGGAGCTTTTGGGTGGTACGCATATTTGCCCGCATACGGTCATACTTGACCCGGCCATCTCTCTTTACACGCCGGAAGACCTATGGCTGTCCACCGCGATACGCTCGGTTGACCATGCTGTTGAAGGCATTTGCGCGCCCGACAGCAGCCCGCTTATTCAGGCCGAGGCTCTGGGTGCGCTGGGCCTTTTTGCCAAATCACTGCGCCGCACCAAACAGGCGCCCGATGACCTGACGGCAAGGCTTGAAAGCATGCATGCGGTCTGGTTGGCGACGGCGTCGATTGGGCGGGTCATGCATGGCGCCAGTCACGGATTGGGCTATCTGCTCGGCGCGCTGGGCGGTGTGCCGCATGGGGTGACATCTTGTGTGTTTTTGCCCGCAGTTCTCGATTGGAATCTGAGTGTCAACGCCGATAAGCAAAAGCAAATCGCCGCTGCGCTGGGCGCCGAAAATATGAGCGCCGGTGATGCCGTGCGTCGTCTGGTGGCTGATTTGGGCCTTCCGGGAACATTGAGCGCGGTCGGTGCCGATGACGCGCTGAAGCAGCAAATCAGCGAATATGCCATGGCCCATCCGGTGGTGATGGCAAATCCCCGCGCCATCACATCACCGCAGGATATTTTCGAGATTATGGAATTGGCGGCATAAGCGGTTCCGTTTTTGAATTCTAAAAGGCTGAGTGATTTTAGTGACCCGTATTTTAACCATCGTCGCACTTAGGTTTGTTGGGTCAGTGTGGGCGGATGGCTTTTCAAAATGAACACGGACTTCCTGCTTTCTTATCACCCCCTGATAATTGAAGGGATGGGCGATTATGACCCTCGGGATCCCAGTCGTGTTGCTTTGCAGATTATAAAAGGATTGAAAGAGCATTGGGTCGCCAGACCGCCGCAAATGCCAATCTTACTGGTAACACAAGGTGACCCCTATGCGGAAAAGGGGATATCGGCCATTACAAGAAGGGTTGCAGATGAATTAAATATCCCGCGCGCGATGATTTTTCTGGACGCTGATATAGCCGACTACCACGAGCCAAACGCAGATCATTATAAGGTGGTTCACAAGGTTCCTTATTCGCAACTAACCAGCATCTTAAACGCCACAGATAATGGTATCATGGTGGAGTTAACCCGACGTGTTAGTGAGCGCCTGGAGAAAAAAAACACAGCTCGAAAGGCTTTGAAAATGCCGAACTTGGCTGAATATTTCTACGACTTTGCCATGCTTCAAGAGGTTGCGAAAATTGGTCTAAAACAAATATGCGGCGCACTTACGGTGGCGCATACCAGCCACGATATCAGCCCTTTTTCTGTAACAAGTTTTTATGAGGTTGGTATGGATATGGGAAGAATTGAAGCCACGGATATGGTTCCTTTCGCCAAGTGAGCGTTACCGCTATCGCCGTTCACAAAACGTCCTGATTTATCACGCATCGTGTATTGCCTGTGGATTGAGCCTCAGTTTACGCTGATTTGTATCAAGGAGTAAAAAATGAACCGCACACCAATCATTATTGCGTTTTTGTTTTTAGCCGTCATTGTCGGCGCTTTGGAATTCCGCAGCGCGAGCACCCAATCGGGTGTTGAAGACGCTATCAACTCAGTGGCACCCTTGGCTCCTGCACCGTCACTGCCGTTGCCGAAATAAACCTATCGCATACTTTCGGTCATCGCGCTTTTGTTTGCGACCCCTGCTTGGGCAACAAATCTGTCAAATGCGAAAATCATTTCTCTATTTTCCGGTTCTCTCTCAAACTCAAGTCGTTTCGCCCGTGGCGTTCGAATTCATTTCTTTTTCGGCCGGTCAGCAATAGAAGCCTGATATAGGCTCGGCCATAATCAAGCCCGGCGCGCGCGTTATCCTTGTCGGTGACACAGCATGCTTGTCGGTGACACAACGCGCAAAGCCTTTTATATTGAGCGTCGAAAATGGATGATTTCGGTGTCGGGCAATTTTACTGATTTGTCTTTGTCTTGCCGGTTCAGCGGTTGAACAGGTTTTGCAACATCCATTTCAGGCCCCGTAGCTCAACTGGATAGAGCGCGAGACTTCTAATCTTGAGGTTGCAGG
>CAJXCG010000043.1 GCA_913051715.1 uncultured Rhodobiaceae bacterium | reverse complement strand
AGACGGTCGGTAATGCCGGCCCCGGGGGGTGCCAGCAGATAAAATTCTACGCCCGACGGCACCCGCGTCACTTTTCCGGCAGGGGGCAGCGTAGAGCCGTGGCCGGAAAACACCACGTCATCCTTGGTGGTTTGTATCAGCATGAAATTTGCCTAGGCGGAAGCCGGAGTGCTCGATTGGGACTGGGTTTTGTCATTGAGCGCAAGACCGACATTAATCTCGGTCGCCGCTTCCACAACCTTGTTCATGCTGTCGAGCAATTTCATCAGCCCTTCGGGAACAGGCGACTGGGCCATATTAATGTCCACTTCGAGCGTTGAGTTATAGTCCGACTTGCGGCGCACATCGCGGGTCACACCGACCGAAGACTTAAAACTGGCCGATGCACTGAACATGCCGAAACTGACTTTTGCGCTTCCGGTGGCTTCGTTCTGACTGTCCACGGAGAGATTATCTTCACGCGAGGCCGACACATTCATGGTCGTTTTGATTGTTGCCGTCTGCACTTCCAGCCCGCGCATATCGGCAACCACGGCGACCGGCACGTCATAATTGACACTCAGCGGCGTGTCATTTCCGATAATGGTGGTCGACGCGCTGGTTTTCAAATTATCCATACCCAGAATTTCGACCTGACGCTGCAAAGTGCGTTGCTTGGACACCGCATCCGCTTCGACAATGGCGGTTGCCATGCCGCCAAGCTGCGGCCCCAATTCGTTAAATTTTCGCGCCTCGCGCTCTTCAAATTCAGCCATGTTATGTCTCCTGTGTTATTGCCAGATGCTTGTTGAGTTTGTCTTTGATCTGTGCCGATGTTTCGCAAGACTCGGCGAGATTGAAGGATGCCTTCACTTTGATTTCCGTGCCGGTTGAAAACAATCCCTTGCTCATGCCCAGTGCGATTTTCGGATTGCCGCCGGTCTCGGCAGCTGATTGCAGGTTCATGTCGATCACTGTCTCGAACTCGATTTCCAGTTTGTCCATGTCGAGATGACCGTTTGGCACCAGCCCATAAATCGGTACGTCTTGAACCTCGTCACCGATTTGCACACATATGGTTTTGAAAACCTGCACGCCATCTTCATTGGCGGGCTCGAGAAGGTTACGAATTTGAGCGAGGTTCGCCGCCGCGCATTGCTGGCGGGCGACGGTACCGGCATTGCCAATCGCTTCGAGAAAATCGCAAAGACCTACAATTTGTTTTTTTTCTGCCATATCTACCCTTGCTGCTACAGCACTCGGTCGAACACGGATATTGCACTCAGTTTAAGCTGTGTCGTCGGGGGTGCTGAGAACAGAGCGTTTTCAGTTAAATTTCATAAGCTTAGGGTATTTTGTAAGGCTATGTCGGGTTCGGCGGCCAGCGTTCCACCTTCTTGAACCGGGGCAGATGTGCCGTCGCCGAACCCGTGTAGTGAGGCGCGGTCACTTTGCATGCAAAACGGTTAATTTGGGGTTAACGGCCCTGATAGGGCGCAATGCCGGGGTCGGGCACGTAAAGGTCTTGCGGCACCGCACCCGACTGCCAGAACACGTCGATCGGAATACCGCCGCGCGGATACCAGTAGCCACCAATGCGGAGCCAATGCGGCGCCAATGTGTCGACGAGGCGTTTGGCAATCGCGATGGTGCAGTCTTCATGAAACGCGCCATGATTGCGGAAACTGCCCATATAAAGTTTGAAACTTTTGCTTTCGACCAAATATTCGTCGGGCACATAATCGATCACCAGTCGTGCGAAATCGGGCTGCCCTGTGACCGGGCAGATGGAGGTAAATTCCGGCACGGTGAAGCGGGCGACATAGCGCGTATCGGGATGCGGGTTGGGCACGCGCTCCAGCACCGCTTCATCGGGCGAGGCGGGCAGGTCGGTTTGTTGCCCCAACATGTTTGCGCCGCTGGTATCGCTGGGCTTGGTCATGCGGTTTCCCCCTCATAGAGGCACGACTGGCCGAGGCTGTCGCGGAACACTTCGACGGCGCTGATTTGCGGCAACTCATTGTGCAGTTCCGACCAAATCCACAGACATAAATTCTCCAATGTCGGCGTGCCCAGCCCGTCAATATCATTCAGCATATTGTGGTCCAGGCGCGTACGCAGTTTTTCAAGCACATCGCCAAAGCTTTCGAAATCCATAATTTGACCATTGCCGTCCGGGGCACCGGAAAGCGTGATGCGCGCCCGAAAGGAGTGGCCGTGCACCCGCGCGTTCGGGTGGTCTGGCCCGTATTGCGCGAGGCTGTGGGCGGCATCGAACAGAATTTCGCGTGTTAATTTCATGACGCGCTTATGCCCGATTAGCCTCGGCGGGTCAATCTAGCCCAATGATTTTGTGGGTCTGTAGGCTCAGCCGCCATTGCGGGTTTTGCAGGCAATAGGCAATGGCAGCCTGAACATTGTGCCAGCGCGTTTGTGCGTCCTCGACATCCATAGGCTGCAAGAAAAAATGCTCGAAATCGAGGTGCGCGAACTGCTCGGGCGACAGGGTCTCCTGCGGGTAGACGAATTTAAGCTCGTGACCGCTGGTTTGTTCCAGCACCGTTTCGGGTTTCGGGCTGACGCAAATCCAGTCGATCTGGCGCGGCACGGCCAGCGTGCCATTGGTCTCGACGGCTGTTTCAAAGCCTTGTGCCGCGACCGCCTCAAGCAGGGCGGTATCCAGTTGCAGGCAGGGTTCGCCGCCCGTAAACACAATCAGCGCATCGGCACCGGGTGTGGCCTCGGGCCATTGCGCGGCGATGGCTTGCGCCAGACTTTCCGCATCAGCAAATTTGCCGCCGTTTTGACCATCCGTGCCGACAAAATCTGTATCGCAAAAGCGGCACTGGGCGGTTGCGCGGTCGCGCTCCAGCCCCGACCACAGATTGCACCCGGCAAAACGGCAGAAAACAGTCGGACGGCCTGCTTGGGCACCTTCGCCTTGGAGCGTGTAGAAAATTTCTTTAACGGCGTAACTCATGCGGCCTTCCATTCGACAAACCCACGCTGGCGCAAATCGCAGGCCGGGCAATCGCCGCACCCATAGCCCCATTCATGGCGCAGGGTTCGGTTGCCACGATAGCAGGTGTGCGTGTGCTCAATGATGAGTTCAACGAGGCGCGCGCCGCCCAAAGCGTCCGCCATTTTCCATGTCGCCGCCTTGTCGACATGCATCAGCGGCGTCTCAATCGATATTTCTGTTTCCATGCCGTAATTTACAGCTACTTCCAGTGCATCCAGCGTGGTGCGTCGGCAGTCAGGATAGCCGGAATAATCCGTTTCGCACATGCCGCCGACCAGCACATCAAGACCACGGCGATAGGCCAGCGCCGCACCATAGGTTAAAAACAACAAATTGCGCCCGGGCACAAAGGTTGAAGGCAAATTATTCGCCTGCATTTTAATCTCGCCATCGCCGATCAGTGCCGTGCCGCCAATCTCCGCCAATGCCGGCATTTGCAGCATATGGTCTTCACCCAGCCGTGCCGCCCAGTCAGGGTCAAGCTCGGCTATTTTTTGCAAGACGACATGGCGGCAATCAAGTTCTACGCGATGGGTTTGACCGTAATTAAAACCAATGGTTTCAACGCGGGCATAATTTGCCAGCGCATGGGCCAGACAGGTTGTGCTGTCTTGTCCACCGGAAAATAAAACCATGGCTTTTCGGTGCTGCGTCATGTGCTGACATGACCCAATATGCGCGGCGGCGTCAAGTGCCGTGTGGGCTTCGTTGGCGCACTCACGCGGCGCGCGATTCGCCGCTATTTCCAGCCAAGCCATGCGCCCATCACGATAGCGCCTCGCGTGCGCCACATGTGCGCCACGATAACGCCGCGCTGCGGCACGTGTTTGCAAGACGCTTGGAAACGGGCTACACCCAATTAACAATCCGCACACAAATGGAGCACGTTCATGACGGCAATTTGGGACATTATCGGACGGGAAATTCTGGACAGTCGGGGCAACCCCACCATCGAGGTTGACGTTGTGCTTGACGATGGCAGCACGGGGCGCGCGGGCGTGCCGTCGGGTGCGTCAACGGGCGCGCATGAAGCCGTCGAATTGCGCGATGGCGACAAGAAAAGATATCTGGGCAAGGGTGTCCGCAAAGCGGTCGATGCCGTCAACGGCGAAATTTTATCGGCGCTGGCCGGCATGGACGCCACCCAACAGACGCATATCGACCTTGCTCTGCGGACGCTGGACGGCACGGAAAACAAATCGCGCCTCGGTGCCAATGCCATGTTGGGCGTTTCGCTGGCGGTCGCCAAAGCCGCCGCCGCGTCGCAGGCCACCTCGTTATGGCGTTATGTCGGCGGTGTGTCGGCGCGCACTTTGCCCGTGCCAATGATGAATATAGTCAATGGCGGCGCGCATGCCGACAATCCGATTGATGTTCAGGAGTTTATGATTATGCCCGTTGCCGCCGACACCTTGTCTGAAGGTGTACGCATGGGCGCAGAAATCTTCCATACGCTGAAAGGACTGTTGAGCGATGACGGGCTTGCCACGGGCGTCGGCGATGAGGGCGGCTTTGCACCTGCACTCGCGTCGACCGATGCAGCGCTCGAATATATTATGAAAGCGATTGAAAAGGCGGGCTATAAACCCGGCGACGATGTGATGTTGGCGCTGGATGCCGCGGCGACCGAGTTTTACAAAGACGGGATTTATCATCTTGCCGGCGAAGACAAAAAGCTGGATGCCGGGGCCATGGCAGATTATTGGACGGCGCTGTGCGACCGCTTTCCGATCGCTTCAATCGAAGACGGTATGGATGAAAATGACTGGGATGGTTGGCGCGCGCTGACGGATGCTATTGGCGCGCGCGTGCAGCTTGTCGGTGATGATGTGTTTGTGACCAATCCGGCGCGTTTGGCAGAGGGTATCGAAAAGGGCGTTGCCAATTCAATCCTCGTCAAGGTCAACCAGATCGGCACGTTGAGCGAAACGCTGGAAGCCGTTGATATGGCACATCGGGCGTCTTACACGGCGGTGATGTCGCATCGCTCGGGCGAAACCGAAGATGCCACGATTGCGGATTTGGCAGTGGCGACAAATTGCGGACAGATAAAAACCGGCTCGCTCGCGCGTTCCGATCGGTTGGCGAAATACAACCAACTCATGCGTATCGAAGAAATGTTGGGCGACCAGGGCGTATATCCGGGCAAATCCATCCTTAAATAGGCTTGCGAATCACTTTGCGCTTGACCGTACGAATCACTGTGTGATTCCTTAAACACATGATTCGTTTTCTCTCATCACGCGTTTCCAGCCGCACGGTCGGGCAGGCTCCCATGCGTCTGCGCCGGTTACTGCCAACCTTCATGCTGGTTTTGGTGATGGGTGGGCTTGTGTTTCAGGCCTTGCAAGGAGAGCGCGGTTTGCGCGGCTGGCATGAATTGCGCGTCAAAAACGAAGAACGCGCTGTTGTGCTGGCAGGGCTTGAGGCGGAGAATGCCGAAACCATGGCGCGTGCTTTACGGTTGAGCGCGGGCTCGCTCGACCTTGATTTTCTGGATGAACGCGCGCGTATCGTGCTGGGGCTGAATTTGGCGGATGAGCGCGTTTTCTTCAATGATGCGTCGCCAGCGCTGTCAGACTAGCGCGTCTAACGACTGTATTCATCGCGCAAAATGGCGTATAGAAAAGCCATGGTCGTTGTCATAGACAATTCGAAAAAACGTCCGCGCCACCCTGAAAAGCAGGGCAATGCGGATAGTCCGCTTTTGCGTAAACCCGACTGGATTCGCGTTAAGGCACCCGGCTCGCCCGAATATGCGCGCACGCGCAATATCGTCAAGACGCATAATCTGGTCACGGTCTGCGAGGAGGCGGCGTGTCCGAATATTGGCGAGTGCTGGTCGCAGCGCCATGCCACATTCATGATATTGGGTGAAATTTGCACCCGCGCATGTGCGTTTTGCAATGTGACAACCGGTGTGCCCTTGGCCGTTGATGAGGACGAACCCGCGCGCGTGGCCGATGCCGTCGTCAAGCTGGGCTTGCGTCATGTCGTCATCACATCCGTTGACCGCGATGACCTTGACGATGGCGGTGCCGAACATTTCGCCCGCACCATACGCGCCATTCGTGCCGCCGCGCCGACGACCACCATCGAGATTTTGACCCCTGATTTTCTACGCAAAGACGGCGCGCTGGAAACCGTGGTTGCCGCGCGCCCGGATGTTTTCAACCACAATCTGGAAACCGTACCCGCGCTGTATTTGAATATTCGCCCGGGCGCGCGCTACTTCCATTCTTTGCGTCTGTTGCAGCGCGTCAAAGAATTGGATGCCAGCATGTTTACCAAATCCGGCATTATGGTCGGGCTGGGTGAAACACGTAGCGATGTCATGCAGGTGATGGACGATATGCGCGCGGCTGATATCGACTTTATTACGATCGGGCAGTATTTGCAGCCGACCCGCAAACACGCTCCCATCGACCGCTTTGTCACGCCCGATGAGTTTGACGCTTATGCCACCACCGCGCGGGCGAAAGGCTTCTTGATGGTTTCGGCAACGCCGCTGACGCGGTCGTCGCATCACGCCGATGAGGATTTTGAAAAACTCAAGGCGGCGCGGGCATCTATCGCGCGGTAAATTTTATGCAAAATATCAGCCTTCAGCGCATCAGCCCCTATGGCGCGCGCCAGATGTTTGATCTGGTGGCTGATGTTGACCGCTATAGCGAGTTTATTCCCTATTGCACCGCGTCGCGTGTGCGGCATCTGAAAGAAACCGAATATGGGCTGGAAATGCTGGCCGATCTTTTGGTGGCCTATAAGTTTTTGCGCGAGAAATATTCCAGTGCAGTGGTGCTCACCCATGAGCCGTTGACCATCACGGTCAATCAAGCCCAGGGCCCGTTCAGCCATTTGTATAATCGCTGGGATTTCAAGGATACGGACACAGGTTCCGTCATTGACTTCGAACTGCAGTTTAATTTTTCCGTGCCGCTTTTGCGCCGTGTCATTGCGCCATTAATGGGCCGCGCCGTCTCGAAATTTGTTGACGCTTTTGAAGCCCGCGCGCACGAAATTTACGCGCCGTCAGACAACTAGCTTTTCAATCGGGCGAGCAACATATCGGTGGCGGCGTGTACGGTTGCTATACGCACTTGCGTGCGACCAATATCGCCAAACTGACAACATTGGTGGATAACACCGTCTTTGGTTGCGGTTGCCATGTGTACGGTGCCGACGGGTTTGTCATCTGATCCGCCGCCCGGGCCGGCAATGCCGGACACCGCAATGGTGAGATGCGCGGTCGTCATATCAAATGTGTTTTGTGCCATGGCGCACGCCACGGGTTCGCTGACGGCGCCATGGTCTTTCAGCAAGTCGGCATCAACGCCCAGTACTTCGCGCTTGGCACGGTTTGAATAGGTGACAAAGCTGCGCCCGATGACGCTTGACGAGCCGGGAATTTCGGTGAGCAATGCCGCGATCAGGCCGCCTGTGCAGGACTCGGCTGCGGCAACACGTAAATGTCGTTCGCGCCCAATGCTCAAAATCTCCTCTGCTTTTGCCATTAGTTCCTTGTCAAACATCACAGTCTCCGCCTTGCATGGGTTAGACTAAACCGTAGATTTGTGCGGCCAAGATTACAAGTGCCGCCCAGAAGCCGGCGAAAATATCATCCAGCATAATTCCGCTGGCCCCTTTGAGGGATTTGTCCGCCCAACTTGCCGGCCATGGTTTTAAAACATCAAACAATCGAAAAAGAACAAACGCCGCCAACATTGCGGCAAGCGTAAACGGTACTAAAACCATCACCAGCCACATGCCGGCAACTTCGTCAATCACGATGGCGCTGGGGTCGGTGTCGGCGGCATCAATCTGCGTCCACCGCAATGCCGCCCAATGGCCCAAGCAATAGGCAGCCACGCACATGGCTGTCAGCACTGAGGCGGGCGCGACCGAAAGTATGACCAAGCCCACGCCAAAAGCTGCCAGCGACCCCCAAGTGCCGGATGCCGGTGCGATAAGGCCGCTGCCGAAAAATGTCGCAATAAGAGCCACAGGCGAGAAAAATTTCATATTAGCGGGTAAGGCATGCAGCCGCATTGTCTAGACCCTTTCCGTCACGCGCTTTGCGCCGGGGCGATGGTTGCCAGCGCTTGCGCCGCCAGCCCCTCGCCACGGCCTGTAAAGCCCAGCCCTTCAGTGGTCGTCGCCTTTACCGAGACGGCTTGTGTATCGAGGCCCAACAGCGCGGCGATATTTTGGCACATGGCTTCACGATGCGGCCCGATTTTGGGCGCTTCGCAAATCACTGTGACATCGATATGCACAATCTGACAGCCCGCAGCGGCAACGCGCCGGGCGGCGTGGCGGAGAAAATCCACCGAGGCGCGGTCTTTATTGGCCGGATCGGAAGGTGGAAAATGCGCGCCAATATCGCCATCGGCAATAGCACCGTAAAGGGCGTCGGTGATGGCGTGCAACACGATATCAGCGTCGGAATGTCCGATGATCCGGCGGCTATGGGGCACAGGCAGTCCGCCCAACATCACCGTCTCGGCTGTGCCCTCGGCGTCAAAGCGGTGCACGTCGAACCCCTGACCGATGCGTGGCACACTGACCCGCGTCGCAAAATCAGTTTCATGCGTCATTTTGATATTGTCGGGATCGCCCGCCACAAGGGCTAATTGCAGGCCGGCCAATTCCGCAACGGCGGCGTCATCGGTCAGCCCGGGCGGGGCCGCGCGATGCGCGGCGAGCAGCGCTAAAAAGTTGAAGGCCTGTGGGGTTTGCGCGCGCCACAAGCCATCGCGCGACACGGTTTCGGTAATGCGGCCCGCTTCGGCGCGCTTCAGCGTGTCGGTCACGGCAATCGCCGGAATGGCGCCATGCGCCGAGCCAAGCCCCGTCAGGCAACGGTCGATAAGCGCTGCACTCACAAAAGGCCGCGCGCCGTCATGCACCAAAACCTGTTTGGGATTATGGGCTTGCAGCGCTTCGAGTCCAGCCAGTACGCTGGCTTGGCGTTCTGCGCCGCCGCATGTGTGATTGTATAATTTACCCTGCGTTTGCAGATCTTTGATGGCATTGAGATAAAGTTCTTCATCATCAGCATGGATGACCACTTGCACGCCGCCAATTTGTGGATGCGCGACAAACGCGCCGAGGGCTGCGCCGAGCACGGTTTGGCCCACATGGCCGGGCAGGGCGCGATATTGTTTGGGCAGGCCGGCCCCGGCCCGAGACCCACGGCCCGCAGCAACGATTAAGGCGGCATTTTGAGGCGTTTCGGCGTTTTTCATGGCTGCAATGTAGCGACTTCGATGCAATGGTGCGATTGTTTTTTGTTATCACCACTTGCCTTACCAATTAATTGCCTTCATTTTAGGCAAGTTTTCAATATCAAAGGCTTGCCTAAAAAATGGTCATTTCCGTGGGCGATATCGATCTCGCCGGACAGGTGGTGTTGGCACCCATGTCGGGCGTCACAGATTTTGCGTTTCGCAAGAGTGTGGCGGCGTGCGGCGCGGCGATGGTGGTTTCGGAAATGGTGGCGAGTGAAGAACTGGTGCGCGGACGTCGCGATGTTGTGCTGCGCGCCGAGGGACGGGGGCTTGCGCCCTTTACCCTGCAACTGGCCGGGCGCGAAGCACTGTGGATGGCGCAAGGCGCGGCGGTAGCGACTGAGGCGGGTGCCGATATTATCGATATTAATATGGGCTGTCCGTCGCGGCAGGTGACCGGCGGTTTGTCGGGATCGGCTTTGATGCGCGACGAAACCCATGCCGGCGAGCTTATTGCGGCGACGGTTGCGGCCACATCGCGGCCTGTGACGCTGAAAATGCGATTGGGCTGGGATCACACCTCGTTAAACGCCCCGACGATCGCGCGCATTGCCGAAGATCTGGGCGTTGCCCTGATTACCGTGCACGGGCGTACGCGATGCCAGTTCTACAAAGGCGCGGCTGACTGGCGCGCCATCCGCGCGGTGGTGGACGCCGTGCGCGTGCCGGTCATTGCCAATGGCGATATTGTGGATGGTGCCAGCGCGCGGATGGCTTTGGCGCAATCCGGCGCGGCCGGTATTATGGTGGGCCGCGCAGCCGTCGGTCGGCCCTGGTTGCTGGCCCAAATTCAAAGCTATCTCGCGCATGATATATGGCCCGAGGCCCCGGCTGCTGCGGCGCGTTTCGAGATTTTCCGCAGGTGGTATTTGGATACGCTGGAACTTTACGATGCCGGTCACGGGGTGCGGGTGGCACGCAAGCATCTTGCCGGATTCATTGACGATTTTTGTACACCCGACACGGCGGCGCGATGGCGGGGGCATATTTGCCGCCTGCACGAGCCGTCAGACGTGATCGACGCCATGCACGACATGTTTGCGCGCGGGCAAGAAACCGGAGTGGCCGCATGAATGGGGAGATCAACGAGCGCCTTATTCTGGACAGCATGCCCCAACCCGTGCTTGCGGTCGGGCTAACACACAATATTTCATTCGCCAATTTTGCCGCGCAAGAATTCTTCAGCGCGAGCTTGTCGAGTTTGCGTAAACATTCGCTTGAAACGCTTATGCCGTTTGGCAGTCCGGTGGTCAGTCTGGTCGAAAACTGTTTGGCAAACCGGCTCAGTTTCAACGAATACGGGCTTGATCTGAGCGCGCCCCATACGAGGCCCGACAGTATTGTTGATATGCATGTTGCGCCCTTTGAAGGCGTCGGCGGTGAGGCTTTGGCGCTTTTGGTGATCCAGCCGCGCTCGCTGGCGCACCGCATCGACAAACAATTAACCCATCGCGGCGCGGCGCGCTCGGTCAGCGCAATGTCGGCCATGCTGGCGCATGAGATTAAAAACCCGCTTTCCGGCATTAAAGGCGCGGCGCAATTACTGGAAAGCGATGTCAGTGCGGAAAATACCCAGCTAACCCAGCTTATCTGCAGCGAAACCGAGCGCATTGCCGGGCTTGTCGACAGGTTTGAGCAATTTTCCGACACGCCCGTCGATTTGGATATGCCGATTAATGTTCATGCGATATTGGAAAATGTCCGGGTGCTGGCAAAAAACGGCTTTGGGTCGCATGTTTCTTTTGTTGAAGATTATGACCCGTCCTTGCCGGATGTGCGGGGCAATAAAGATTTGCTGACGCAAGTTTTTCTTAATTTGGTGAAAAACGCAGCCGAAGCAGTCGACCGGCGCAAGGGCGAAATCAAATTATGTTCGGCGTTTCGCCCCGGCATCCGTTTGTCCGTGCCCGGGCGCGCGCGCCCGATCCGTTTGCCGCTTGAGTTCAGTGTCATCGATAATGGCATCGGGGTGTCGGACGATATCAAGCCGCATTTATTCGACCCGTTTGTCACGACGAAATCAAACGGCACCGGCCTCGGGCTGGCGCTGGTTGCCAAAATAGTGGGCGACCATGGCGGCACCATTGAATGTGACAGCACGCGCGATCGCACGATTTTTCGGGTGCGCCTGCCGATGGCAACACCCAATGTCGAACCCGGAGAGGGCAGTCCATGAGCCGAGGCACCGTTCTGATTGCAGATGATGATAAGGCGATCCGCACGGTTCTTGTGCAGGCGCTTGGGCGTGCCGGTTTTGACGTCAGGGCAACCGGTACGGCGTCGTCATTGTGGAAGTGGGTGAGCAATGGCGAGGGCGATGTGATCGTGACGGATGTTATGATGCCGGATCAAAATGCTTTTGATCTGATCCCGCGCATCAAACGGTTGCGGCCGGATTTGCCGATTGTCGTCATCAGCGCCAAAAATACGCTGACCACAGCGATTATGGCGGCCGAGCGCGGTGCGTTTGAATATTTGCCCAAACCCTTTGATCTGGGGGAATTGACCGGCGTGATTGGCCGCGCGATGGAGTTGCCGCGCGCGCAGACCGAAAGCGCCAACAATGGTGGCGACGAAGACCAGAGCTTGCCGCTGGTCGGGCGGTCGCCGGCCATGCAGGAAATTTACCGAACCGTGGCGCGGTTGACGCAAAATGACCTGTCGGTGCTCATAACCGGCGATAGCGGCACGGGCAAAGAGTTGATTGCGCGTGCACTGCATGATTATGGCCGCCGCAAGCACGGTCAGTTTGTGGCGCTGAACATGGCCGCCATTCCGCGCGAACTGATCGAGAGCGAGCTTTTCGGGCACGAAAAAGGCGCGTTTACCGGTGCCAGCCAACGCATGGCAGGCCGATTTTCGCAAGCTGAAGGCGGTACGTTGTTTTTGGATGAAATCGGTGACATGCCGATGGAAACGCAAACGCGTCTGCTGCGGGTGCTGCAGGAGGGCGAGTTCACAACCGTTGGCGGACGCCAGCCCATCAAAACCGATGTCCGCATTATCGCCGCGACACATCAGGACTTGCAGCAAATGATCCAGCAGGGGCTTTTCCGCGAAGACTTGTATTTCCGGTTGAATGTTGTGCCGTTGCGCGTGCCGCCTTTGCGCGAGAGGCTGGAAGATATTGACGACTTGGTGCGCCATTTTGTTGCGCTGGGCCAGCGCGAAGGCTTGGCACCCAAAAGTTTCGATTTGGATGCTTTGTCTGTCATGCGCGAGCACGATTGGCCGGGCAATGTTCGCGAGCTTGAAAATATGGTCAGGCGCATTGCGGCCTTATATTCCGAAGATGTCGTGACGCCTGAAATTATCCGACTGGAACTGAGTGAGACACCGAGCGGCCCGCCGACGCCATCCGTGCCGACCGCCGAGAGCCTCAGCGACAGTTTGACTTTTCATTTGAATAATTATTTTTCCAGCCATGGCCAGGCATTGCCGCCCAATGGTTTGTACGACAGAGTTCTGCGCGAGGTCGAACGGCCTTTGATCGAGCTTACTCTTGAGGCGACGCGCGGCAATCAAGTGCGCGCGGCGGAATTGCTGGGCATTAATCGCAACACATTACGCAAGAAAATTCGAGAATTGGGCATTGATGTTTCGCGCGCGCCATTGCGTTAGTTGATCGAAATGGCGAACACTAGCTTGTCCGCCGCGTTTCGAGCACATAGGATGCAATACAGGTTTGCATGCAGGTCTAACTTATGGGGGAGAGAGCTTATGGGAAACGGGCCACTTAACGGTGTCAAAATCATTGAATTTGCGGGAATTGGGCCGGGCCCGTTCTGCGCCA
>CAJXCG010000042.1 GCA_913051715.1 uncultured Rhodobiaceae bacterium | reverse complement strand
AGCGACCGTGTGGCGTTTTCGCGCGAGGCTTCTTCAGCCGGGCGTGGCGCCATCATCTCTTCGTTTTCGACAATCTCTTCGAAGCCCGCATCCAAGTGTCTTTCACCGCGACCGCCGACGCGTGCGCGTGTGCTGTCATCGAGATTGGCGCGCGCTTCCAAAACGTTGCGCGCTTCGTCGGTTTTGGCGTAGACATATCGGCTGACGACGATGATCAAAATACGCAGCGCATCGACGATCACAATGATGAATTCCAGTATGGTTTCGACCAAAATCCGCAGCAATTGGACCACCACGGAAATCAGATATGCCGCGCTGTCGCCGAGCCTGATGCCGATCTCGACAAGCGCAATGGCAACGCTGCGAATGAGATTTGTAAATCGCAAGGCCATCAGGAAGAACAATCGGCTGGTGCGCGAGCGCGGCTCGAAACGTTCGTTTTCCAGGCCCGACAACACAAAGGAAATAAACGCCAGGAACGTGCCCATGGTCGCCACAATCGCAGCGGTCGACCCGAACCACAAAGTGCTGACAAAGCGCACCTTGTCTTCGGGAATATCGGCCACATCAAACCCACGCGCGCGCGGCGTTATCGAGACAAGTTGCTGTGATTGGGTTTCCGGCTCGACCGTGTCGGTGGGGAAGCACCAGCTTTCAAACGCACCGCAGATAATCGCGGTCAGCTGATAGACCTGCACCTTCTCGATATTTTCACGATATCGCTGACGCAGATCCGTGCTGCGCTGCTCCAGACCATCAATTTCAGCCTGCAAAATGGGGATCTGCGTAACCCCCAACCCGGCTTCTTTCAACAACGCTTTCTTTTGCGCCATGACTTCCGATACAAGCTGGTCGATTTGGCGGTCAATTTCCGCCACGCGCGCGGCATATTCGCGCTCGGCATTGCTCAACTGTCGGTTGAATTCGCGCAAGATATTTTCGCGCGCACCCATTTCACGCGCGCGCTGATTGGCAAGTTTGCCGCGCAATTCGGTTTGCTCTGATGCAAGGCGCTGGATGCGGGCATCGAAACCGGCGCGCGCATTATTCAGTGCCGCAAGCTGGTTTTCTTTCAAGGTTGTGATTTCGGCATTGATCTGGCCCAGACGCAGCCGATAGGTCTGGTCAATGTCGCTCAGCAGTTGCGCGCGCCCGAAAAAGATATCGTCGACGCGCTCAAGACGACGGTCCCGGTTGGTTTCCAGCGTGTCCAATTCTGCTTCTTTTTGGGCGATCTGGCGGTCAAAATCGGCGGTGATCTCTTCGAGCGCCGCGTCACGTTCTGCGAGCAATCTGGACTGGTTTGCGCCAAGTTCCGACACAGTCGATGAGAAATAATTCTGTTCACCCGGGCGCGATAATTCATTAACGCTGCCACGATTGGCATTGATTTCCTGCACTGCGAGGCTGTAATCCTCAAACGCCACCTTGCGGCGCGCGGCGCGCTCGTCTTCCAATTCCTTAATCGACATGGCAAAGCGCGTATTGATGGCCTCGGGCGTCTGGGTTTCGATGCGCGAAATGGCAAGCTGGTTGGTTTCAATGGCATCCAGCGTTTCATAACGTTCATTGACCAGACGTTGCACCTGCCGCGTGACATTGGTGTTTTGCTGGATAAGCGCGTTGAACATGGTTTCGAAGGTAATGAAGGTGAGCGCCGCCAAAGCCGCCATGAAAGCCAGCGCCAGCCCACCACGGCGGTTGCGCGTGCTGAAATAAAGCCCGGACGCCAGATAAATTTTTGTCGGCTCCAAAATCGCAACGACCACAAACGGCAACGCGCCGATAACAGCGCGCGTATAGGCACCGAAATCGCGATCGATCTCAGGAATATTGATGAAGACGGACAGACCTTGCGAGAAAGCTATAAACAGACCCACAATTGCCGCGACAATTTCGACAATCCACGCAGTTATATAAACGACGCGCCCCAATTTGGCGGCATCCGGCACGCCCGAGCTGACCGGTTCAACCTGAACTTTCGAAGACATCGCAACTCAACTCTCTTTTACCGTCGTGACGCATAACATCAGCGCCTGTGATATTGACGCAAAAAGACCTTACTATGCAACTGTTTCATCTCCGCCACGCCGCGCCGTATTGACAAGGTTTGCGTTCAGTTGTTTCCCGATAACAGCTTTCCGACAATTTTCAGCACATTATACTTTTCCGAGTCCGGCGTATACGGCGCGTGGGCGGCAAAGCTATCGGCAATCTCCTGCCATCGCGTTTCAGCGATTTTAACAACATGGGGATGAATGGGAATGATGAAATCTTCGCGCTCAATGCCCTTGGCAATCATTTCGCCGGCTTCTTCGGGCGCCATCCCCAATGCCATCACTTGGTCCGCCATGGCAAGCTCGGCCTCGCTGAGACGCGGGCGCGGCGAAGTTTGCGCCGAAGAGCGCGACAAATCGGATGTGACAAGACCGGGACACGCCACACACACTTTTACATGCGCGGGCAATTCATGGCGCAGCACATCGCACATTGCAAGAACGCCATGCTTGCTCGCCGCGTAAATGCCCAACCCGGGCGCAATAAACCCGAGCGAATTTTCCGACCCGATATTGCAGATGACGCTTGGCGTCGACTGATCGCACATGCGCTTGCCGAAAACCGAAGTGCCCCGCCACACGCCTTTCAAATTAATGTCGATGACCCAGTCTATTTCGTCTTCGGGCGTTTCCAGCAAATGGCGTCCACCGCTAACACCCGCATTATTGACCATGACGTCGACCCGACCAAAGGTTGCATACACATGATCGGCCAGGGCCTCGAAACTGTCCGAGCGGCGCACATCGAGCGCTGCGGCGCTGGCTTGCGGCCCCAATGCTTCAGCTGCCGCTGCCGCGCCGTCTTCATTTATGTCGGCAATAACAACTTGCCCGCCGCGCGATATGAGGGCTTTAGCCAATCCCAAGCCAATGCCGGATGCGCCGCCCGTGATGACACAGATTTTTTCGTTAATATCCATTTTGGTGCCGTTCTTATGCGTAAGATAAAGCCTTCTGGAAGGCCGGGCGCGCCAGCAGGCGCTCAATATAAGACGTCAAATGTTCCATTTCCGCCGGTACGCAGCCCAAACGCTGGCTCATCACCGCGGCATGGCCCAGCATCGTATCAGCGGCAGAAAATTCGCCGGCCAAATATTCGCGGCCTTCGAGCGAGCCATTGACCGGCTCCCATGCGCGCGTCAGCAGCCGCTCGGCTTGGCCGCGCACCGTGGCATCTTGGCGCTCGGGCGGCAGCAAAATCGTGTGCACGACAATGGTGTTCACTGGCGGCATGACCATGCCTTCGCAATAATGGAACCATTGCAAATAGGCGGGATATTCAGAGCTGTCGACAGCGGGTTTCAGGCCACCATTTTTGTGCCGCTCCAGCAAATATTCGGCAATCGCGCCACTTTCAAAAATCCGCACATCGCCATCATCCAGCACCGGAATACGGCCCAGCGGATGACGGGTACGGTGCGCGTCAGATTTCAAATCCTGCGGATGAAAAGCCATTTCATTCAGCTCATATTCCAG
Source organism: uncultured Rhodobiaceae bacterium (assembly GCA_913051715.1). Taxonomy (GTDB): domain Bacteria; phylum Pseudomonadota; class Alphaproteobacteria; order RS24; family RS24; genus UBA7378. The sequence continues at coordinate 9,807 of CAJXCG010000042.1, read as the reverse complement.
CCCCAACTCTTCCAAAAGCCAGAGTGTGCGGACAGCCCGCGAATTGGGCGCAAAGTGAAGTGTCAGCATGAGATCCCCCAAAAATCCAAACATTAATATGCCAGCGCGCAGCCCCGACCACGCAAACCGGAACGTAGGGTTTCACACCGGTGCGCGTTTTGCAAACCGAATTAAGCGAATTTTGGCGCGCGCCTAGCCGCTTTTTTGCGCCGCAAGCTGGCGTTCGATTGAGCGTATCCAGCGGAACGCATCGCGCGCCGTATCGTCGTCTTCACCGGCCTTACGGAAAGCGCTGATGGCGGCGTCCCATTTTTCGACCCGCGTGCGGGTAATGCCCAGCAAAAGCCAGGTATTGGGGGCATCGCGCAACCCACCCTTATTGAGCGCCTTGACAAAGGCTTGCTCGGCATCGCGCCATTTTTCATCTTGCAGATAGGACTGACCGAGTTGTTCAAAAAACCGACCCTTGTCGGATTTTTCAGCCGCGACTGTCAGCGGTTTAATCGCCTTGTCCCATTCGCGCGCATGCATATAGCTTTGCGCGAGCAATTCGTAATTTTTTTCCGTTTTTTCAATGCGCCCATCGTCAAAGCCGGTTTGCAACACGGTCGCCGCCTTGATCGGGATATCGTGATAAAGATAAAGCTGCGCCATGCTTGAGAGTTCTTTCGACGTCTTCAACATGTTTTGCCGATGCATGATTTGTTGCGCCACGAAAGCGAGTTTTTCTTCATCGACCTCATAATACACCGCCGTCAATTGCTGCCAGAAGGCTTTCACATTCGGCCAGCGCAAGGCAGCATCTTCAAGAATGGGGCGCGCTTCGATATAGCGTTCTTGTTGCAAAAGAACCGACAGCAAAAGTCGCGTCCAGTTTTGCCGCGGCACTTCGACTTTCGACAGCGCTTTGCGAACCGCCTGCTCCGCAGCCGTCAGGTCTTCCATCACAAGATGGATTTGTGCTTTCAAACCATACGCATCTGCGGTCGGTTCGCCCTCGACCGTGGCGAACCAGCGCGTGATATAGTCCAGCGCCCGCGCGCTGCGCCCTTCTGCCAGATTAAGCTGCGCCAGATTGTAAATCAGATCGCTCACCACACGCGGCGGCAAATCGCCTGAATTTGCAGCCTTTTCAAACGCCTGAATGGTTTTGGTATAATCGCCCTGCCCGGCATAGACAAAGCCTTCGGTTTGCAGCGCTACGGCTTTTTCATAAGCCGAAAACTTGGCGCCATCACGAATTTGGTGTAATTGCGACAGCGCGCCGACATAGTCTTCTTCGGCAAGGCGGTTTTGCGCTTCTTCGATCAGCGCATAGGCGCGTTTGCCGAGAACCTGCGATCGGCGCCCTTTGGGCTTTTCTTTTTTCTGACGGGCTTCTTGGGCGTGTGCGTCCAGCAGCCCGGTCGGTGCCAGCCCAACCCACCCGACAGGCTGCAGGGCAAAAGCGAGGGCTAAAATGACAACCAGACGAAAAGACTTGCAAAGTTGAGACATGACGCGTTCCTATTTTTTGGCAATCTCAAAGCTGATCAACTGACGCACGCCCGGGCGCATACGCGGGCGGCCATCTTCGATCATTGGCCGATATTTCCAGCGTTTCACCGCCGATAGCGCGGCGCGGTCAAAAATGCCGGGTGGTTCAGACTCGATAACCACCGGATTAACCGCAAGCCCCACTTCGTCAATGGCGAACTCCATCAGCACCCAGCCTTCAATGCCGCGCGACAAAGCCCGGCTCGGATAACGCGGCAAGACGCGCACAATCGCCAGCGTGTCGCCATCGACCGGCGCGTTCAGATTGAGACCGGCCAGATCAAACGCGCCCAAATCTGCGTTCATCGACGCTTTATCGACATTGGGGCGGCTGGTTTGTGTCAGCTTGGGCGGCGGCGGTGGCTCTTCGGGTTTGACCTTGCTGGGGCGTTTGAGCGCCCGGTCTTTGGTTTGGGTTTCCTCGTCGCGCTCGACGCGCACAAAGTCAATGCCCAGAGCAGCCAGTTCCTCTTCGATTTCATATTCCTGACCGGTCACCAGTACTTTCATGACGAGAAACAGGCCGGTCGTGACCACCGCGGCCAGCAATACAATGCTCATCATTTTGGAATATGCGCTCATTGCCATGCTCGGATGCCCCGTTTATTTTTCTTCCGCCGCGATCGAAATGGCGCCGACCCCGGCGAGGCGCACCTGATCCATAATCTCGACAAGCACGCCGGTCTCAGCCTTGCGGTCGGCTTGAATGACCGCGCCGCCCTGCGGGTTTTCAGCATGCAGTTTCTCGACATTGGCGCGCACCGAGGCGAGGTCAACCTGGCGGCGATTGATCCAAATTTCATTATTGTCACGAATGGCAATCAAGATGGCGACGCGGTTCTGCTTGACGGCGGTTTCGGCGTCCGGGCGCGTTACATCAATGCCGCTTTCCTTGACAAAAGTGGCGGTGACGATAAAGAAAATCAGCATGATGAAAACGATATCCAGCATGGGCGTAATATCGATATCGGCGTCTTCTTCCTGTCTCACGCGTTTACGGCGCATTATATTGCTCCTTCAAAAGTTTCATCGAGCCGGGTCAATCGGCCAAATCCAAATCATCTTGCAGTCGGCGCACCGAACGCTCGGCGCGTCGCTCTAGGCTCGTGGTAAAAAACAATCCCGATAACGCCACCACCAGACCGGCCATGGTCGGCAATGTGGCTTTGGAAATACCCGCGGCCATGGCACGCGCATTGCCCGAGCCCGTCACCGCCATCACATCGAAAACCTCAACCATGCCCGTCACCGTGCCCAAAAGACCCAGAAACGGCGCCAGCGCCACCAGCACTTTGATATAGGACAAATTGGCATTTGCCTTGAGGCGCGCGTCCGAAATCATCATTTCGCGAATACGGTGCGCGGCCCAGCTTTTGTGCTCTTTGCGCGCCTGCCAAGCGGCTATATGGCTGGCGGTGAGGTCAACGAACTCTTTGCGGAAATACGCATAGCGCTCAAAAATCAGCCCCCATAAAACAAAGGTGGTAATCATGATCAGCAGCAGGACATCGCCGCCCAGTTCCAGAAAATCGCGCACGCCGCGGATCGCCTGCAACGGGTTGACGAACAGCCAGAAAATTTCCTGCACATCCATCGTCGTCGCCTATTTCTTCTCGCTGAACGCGGCAATCATGCCGGTGGCCTGCTCTTCCAGAATTTGCACAATTTCGCGCGAACGCGTGGCCGCAGCGGCGTGCAGCAACAGCAAGGGAATAGCCACCACAAGCCCCAAAACCGTCGTAATCAGGGCTTGCGATATGCCACCTGCCATGAGTTTGGGATCGCCCGTGCCGAATAATGTGATGGCCTGAAAGGTCAAGATCATGCCCGTCACCGTACCCAAAAGACCCAGCAAAGGCGCGACCCCGGCAAGCAGTTTCAGCAGCGAAAGATTACGCTCAAGCGGCGGAATTTCTTTCAAAATCGCATCGTCCAGTTTCAACTCCAGCGCCTCGATATCTTTGGCATCGGTGTTTTGGTAAACCGCCCAAACACGCCCCAGTGGCGTGTCACCGCTGGCTTGGCCCGACGCCAGTTGCGCTTTGACCTTACGGGCAATGCCGCCCAAACGCACAATACGTTCAACCGCAATGCCGATGCCGCCCAGCCCCAACAGAATAATAATATAGCCCACGAGACCACCTTGATTAATGCGCTCGGTCAATGTCGGCATTTGCAATAGCAGGTTCAACAACGCCCCGCGCGACGGGTCAATCGGCGCGGCGACAAGCGCATCGCCATCGGCGTCGAGCAAATCATCAGCCGCATCGCCAAATCGCGCTGGTGGCTGGCGCCCGAGATCGGCGAAGCGGTGATTTCCCGCATAGCGCACAAAGCCGTCTTCGGTCAGCGCGGTGAACGGGCCGACGCGCAAAATTTCAGTGCTCCGCACCGTGCCGTCGAGATTGACCACCTCGCCGCTAAACCGCTTTGTCTCGCCTTGCGCTGTCATTTCCTGTTGCAGCGCAAACCACAGATTTTCCAACTGCGCGATGGCCGGCAGACCTTTTGATTTTGCCAGTTCGCCGAGCGGCCCGGCCCGGTCGCGCAATTCGCCCGAAATCAAACTGTCTTCAATTTGACCGCGCGTTTCACCCGCCACCTGACGCACAATACCGAACAACTCACCGAATACGCCGAGGCGCTCATTGAGCAAGCCTTCCAGTTCGGCCAGTTTCAATTCGTTTTCGTTGAAGGTTTTTTCCAGCCTCTCGCTGCGCCGTTCTTCGCGCAAAATATCGGCTTGAACTTTTTTCAACAATGCGTTTTGGCGGTCGCGGTTTTTGCGAAACTCGGCTTCGCGCGCGGCAAAATCGGCACTGTCTTTGACACGCCCTGCGCGCACCCGATCGAGTAATTGCTGCAAGCTCTGAGCGTCATTATCGGCGGGGGTCTCTTGCGCCATCACCGGCGTGGCGAGCGCGGCGCAAACAGTTAAGGAAACAAGCAAGTTTTTGAAGGTCATGGGATGCTCCTTACCGGCTGGTGGAAAGCGGCACGACCATCAGGTCGGGGGCTGCTTGTTGCTTGGCAATACGCATGGCGCTGCGTAATTCGCTGTCGAAATCGCCTTCGAGATCAGTGAAGGCACCGGCTTTGGGGTCCCACACGCCGCTATCATCACCGTCGAGCGTCTGATAGATCAGCGCAACCCGCCCGATCCGCAAGAAGGAAACCGTGCGGTCAGTGCCGTTAATGTTCATTTCGCCTTCATACACCTCAATCGTGCGACCATATTCATTCTCGATCTCATAGGCTTCCAGAATTCGGCGATATTTTTCCGCCGGCGTCGCATCCGAACGATCCATCAAGGCCCGCAACGCCGCCACGCGCTGCTGGCGCTCAGACAACAAGAACGGCACGTCCAGCCCGACAAACTGTTCCAGCGCGTCGATCATCCGAAACATGAGCGGTGTGATGGTGCGGTCGACATTGGTCACCTCGTCAATCTGACGTCGGATCGAGGCCATTTCAGTTTTCTGCGCCGCGATCAATTTCTCCAGCTGAGCGTTATATTCGCGCAAAGAGGCAAGTTGCTTCAATGCCGCGCGATATTCGCGGGTCAGTTCATCGGTCTGATCGTCCAGCGCGTCGATGCGCGCTTGCGAAGATACGCCATCTTGTGCGTTGGCCTCGACCGTGGTCTGTACGTCGCCCAGATTTTGCGCCAGCGCGGCGCCCGTCACCATGACCAGCGCAACCAGCAGGCTACCGGATAAAAAATGTCGCATAAAAGCCTCCTAAAGGTGTAAATGCGGAAGGTTTCTTAATAACTGCCAAATTTGACAGTTTTATGCCTGAGATACCCTAAGCAAGCTGGCGCCAATTTTCCAGACACCCGAGTGTAACGCAACCCATTATTCCGTGAATATTCGCCTAACGCAGAAGAAATTGGCGCACCGGGGAAGATTCGAACTCCCGACCCCTTGATTCGTAGTCAAGTACTCTATCCAGCTGAGCTACCGGTGCGCGCCGCCTGAGCGGAGAATTTGTCTTACTGGCTTGCAGCGAATAATGCAAGCCCACGCGCGTGTGGCGGCGTTTATCCGGCGTCGGGGAAGTGACGGCGATAGGCAGGCGCAAAGGCGGTATCATCGGCAAACCAAATCGCACGGGCAATCGCGCGCGCCACACAATCAGCGGCCAACGCCCCCAATACGGTTAGCGCCAGCGGTCGCAATTCGGCCTGCGGGGCGAGCGGCCGACTGCCGGTTGCCAAAACAAAAATAGTGTCGCCATCAAACGGCGTGTGCACCGGCCGGATCGCGCGCGCCAGACCGTCTTGCGCCATAATTGCAACGCGCTGCGCCTCAGCAGGCGTCAGATCGGCCGCAACCGCAACCACACCAATAGTGGTATTGGCGCCAGCGGCAAGGCCCGCCAGCTTGGAGGCCGCGAGCGGGTGTTCCGCGCCGGCTTGCGGAGCGGGCGCGTCGGCGCGACCAAACTCCGGTTTGCCCGCATGGGTGAGCGCGAGATGTTGCGCCCAAAACGTGCCTTGTCCATCGCACACCGCACCGACCGGATTGACTGCAAGCAAAGCCCCGACAAACACCGTATCGTCGAGCTGCGTGCTGGCGCTGCCGAGGCCGCCTTTCAACTGACCGGCTTGAGCACCAAAACCAGCGCCGCTATTGCCCAACGCGAAATCGGTGGCGCGGGCCTCGAAAGCCTGTTTGCCCAGCCGATGATAGGGCGGTGTAGCCCCCCAATCCTTGGCGCCGCCATTGCCGATGTCGAAAAGAATGGCTGCCGGCACAATCGGCGACACAACCGGCGGCGCGCCCATGGCAAAGCCGCGCCCCAGCGCGCCCAGTTCGGCCGTCACAGCCGAGGCGGCATCCAAGCCATAGACCGACCCGCCGGACAGACAAATCGCGTCTACGCGATCAACAAGATTGGCGGGCTGCAACGCATCGGTTTCGCGCGTGCCCGGCCCGCCGCCCGGCACCGCACAAGCTGCGACACAAGCCGCATCCGGCACAACAACGCTGACACCGGTGATGACCGCTGCGTCATGGGCATTGCCCACCAAAATACCATCCAGGTCGGTGATTAGATTGGCCGGCCCGGGTTGCTGGGTTGCGAAATCGAGAAGTTCATCGCTCATTCAGCGAAGCTAGCCAGTTGCCGAAACCGGGTCAATCGCTGTTGCAGGCGCTTCATCCGTCTTGTGGCGCGGCTCGCTCGGCAGTTTGATGACGAATTTGGTGCCGCGCCCATCTGAGCGGTCGAGGCGGATATCGCCGCCATGCCAACTCACCAAATCAGTAGCGATTTTCAGCCCGAGGCCGGTGCCGGTCGGTGTGGCACGCGCGATATGTGGCATCATGAGTTCGTGACGGCCTTCTTTGGGCAGGCCCGGGCCGTTGTCGATAACGGAGATTTCAATCCCGTCATCGACCCGTCTGGCACTCACCCGCACCCGTTTTTTCTTGGTTTTAGGCTGATTTGAATATTTTAACGCTTGCACCGCATTGAGCGTCAGATTGAACAAAACACGGAACAACAAGGTACGCTCGGCAGAAATTCCCAGACGCTTCGGGCAGTCATTTACCAGCGTTACCTCCCGGCGTGGGTCGTGCAGGCGCACAAAATTCATTGCCTCATCGACAATCGGGCCAACCTGCTGATGACTGACATTGAGATTTTCGCGTTTGGTACTGGTGTACATGGCCGCCCAATCGACCAGCGTCAGGGCTTGCTGGATCGACCCTTCGAGACTGGTGCCCAATTTGCGCTCGCGGGCACCTTCAGATGCCTGCAATCGCTCGGCGTTGAGTTGCAAACTCGCCAGAAGATTGCGGATGTCATGGGCCAAATGGCTGGCCCCGGCACCCAGCGAGGCGAGCCGCGCCTGCTCGTCAATATGCGCTTGCAACCGCTCATGAAATCTGTCGACATTTGCCACGGCTTGCTGACCGCCCGCAATTTCATCCGGCGAACCGGTCAGGCCGCGCCCGTAAAGGCCAATGAACAACTCGTCCAGCGACTGCAAAACAACACGTCGCAAAACAACACGCAGGATCAGCGCCAGCGGCAGCAGTAGCAATAGTGCCACCGACCAGATTTGTGCCGACACACTATTCAGATACGCCCGCAGTGCGCCGACCGATATCACAACTTCGACATTACTGCCGCCGATCACATCATGGTCGTGCACACACATTAAATGACCCTCGGGCAGCGTATAAATCTGGATCAGACGCATGAGGTTTGCCCATTGGGACAAATTTGCCAGATCGACCGAGCTTAAAATTTCCGGATTGGGCGGCGGGTCGGACAGCCAGATCGTCTGATCGGGTGCTTCATCCGCACCCAGAATTGTTATCGCGCGGATCGGAATTTGGATCTGGTGATTTTCATGGGTGGGCGCATTGTCATCGGGCGGTGAGAAAAATGCCCGCGCTTCGGGCGTCATGCGCGCAATAAAAGCACCGTCAGAGACAATATTTTCCAGCTTCACGCGATGCGCGCGCGACAAAAATATCGGCATCATGAGAATGACAACAAGCAGATAAATGCAGACCGTGTATAAAACTGCGCGCAGCGGCAAGGTCGGCAAAGGCATGCTGGTGCCTTCCTCCCGCGACCTAAACAGCCGTCCAAGCCTACGCCATACTCGATACGCCATACCCTGGTCCCTATGAAAACCTTCCGAAATACGCCGGAATGCCCAGTTTTCATATTTTAGGCTAACAAAGGGTTAACGGCGAAACCAAGACAAAAATCGAATGATTTTGCGCGTGCGTGCGCTGAACAGGGTTGGGGAGAAATAGTCGCCGGCGGCGCGTTTGGAAACCTCGCCGCGCGTGGGATAGGGAGCGACGACGCTGGCCAGCGCTGAAATGCCAAGGCCTTGGGTCAGCGCCAGCGTCCATGGTGCCAACAAATCACCCGCCTGATGCCCGACAATCGACACGCCCAGTATTTTTCCATTGCCTTTGACCACAGCCTTGATCATGCCGCGCGTTTCGCGCTCGGCGCGCGCGCGATCATTTTCGTGAAACGGCCAGCGCAAAATCTTGACCGATTTATGCCGCCGCCGCGCCTCGGCTTCGCTGAGCCCGATATGGGCCAGTTCCGGTGCCGTATAGGTGACGCGCGGCATGGCGCCAAAATTGGCGCGCGCGGGCAAATGAAACAAAACATTGCGAATGACAATACCTGCCTGATAACCGGCAGAATGTGTAAATTGCGGCCCGCCCGTAACATCACCAATGGCGAATATTTTGCGATTGGACGTCCGCAGCCGCCTATCAATCGATATGCATGGCTGACCCGTCGGCGTGCGCGAGGTGTCAACACCTGCCGCGGGCAGGTTGAGCCGCTCAATATTGGCGGTTCGCCCCGTTGCCACCAGCAAATGCGTGCCGGAAATCTTGCCCGCAGTGGTGTGCACATCAATTTTTGTGGATCGGGTATTTTTGCGCGCGGCGATTTTTTCAATATTGACGTTTTCCATAATCGTCACGCCGTCGGCACGCAGACTGTCGAGAACGAAGGCGGCGACTTCCGGGTCTTCGCGCCCCAGCGCGCGCGCGCTCTCAATTACCGTGACCGCGGCACCCAGCCGCCTGTGCGCCTGCGCCATTTCCATCCCGATCGGGCCGCCGCCGATAATAATGAGATGCTCGGGCGCGTCGCGTAAATCGAATATGGTTTCGTTTGTCAAAAACGGCGTGTCTGCCAGCCCTTCAATGTCCGGCACATGGGCACGCGAGCCGGTGGCGACGACAAAACGCTTGGCGGCGATGTGATATTTTCCCGCAGCCATAATTTTCGGTGAGATAAAGCGCCCGTAATTTTCAACCACTTTGACGCCCAGCTTGGAAAACCGCTCGACACTGTCGACCGGCGCAATGCCCGAAATGACGTCGTGCACGTGATCCATTACCTGAGCGAAATTGACCTGCGGGGCACGCGCCGACAAGCCAAACCCGCGCGCGTGGGTGTGGGCTTGCGCCGCATGCGCGGCGGCCAACAGCGCTTTAGACGGCACACAGCCATAATTGAGGCAGTCCCCGCCCATTTTGCCACCCTCGACAAGCACCACATCGGCACCCATCTGCACGGCACCGGCCGCCACCGACAATCCCCCGGAGCCGGCACCGACGACGCAAATATCGGTTTTCAGAAACTGCACCATAGAGCCTACTGCGCTCCCGCATTTTGAAACCGCCGCCAGATGACGGGAGCCAGCGCAAGCACGGCAAATCCGACAAGCGGCCCGAAAATCTCCGGTCGCCCGATGAGCGACAGATCGGGCTG
>CAJXCG010000041.1 GCA_913051715.1 uncultured Rhodobiaceae bacterium | reverse complement strand
ATCAAGCAGATATCGGGCGAGTCGAACTTTAACGAAGTGTTTTTCACCGATGTGCGCGTGCCCGACAGCCAGCGTCTTGGCGATGTCGGTGAGGGCTGGAAGGTTGCGCTGACAACGCTGATGAACGAACGCCTGGCGATCGGGCAAGGCAGCGGCGTCGACTATACCGAATTGCTGAAACTGGCGCGCCAGACCGAACTGGAAAGCGGCCCGGCGATCAAAGACGCCAATGTGCGCGAGCATTTGGCGGACTGGTATGTCGAAACGCAAGGTCTGAAATACACAAAATTCAGAACGCTGACGGCGCTTTCCAAAGGCGAAACGCCCGGCCCTGAAAGCTCGATCGGTAAGATTGTTTCCGGCCCCAAAATGCAAGATCTGGCCGCTTTCGCCATGGATCTGCAGGGACAAGGTGGCATTTTGCAAGGCGATGAAGATGCCGAAATGAACGCAGCGTTCCAGAACCAGTGGATGTGGGGCGCCGGCTATCGCATTGCGGGTGGTACGGACGAAATCTTACGCAATATCGTCTCCGAGCAGGTGCTTGGCTTGCCGCAGGACATTCGCGTGGACAAAACTGTGCCGTTCAACGAATTGCCGGGCAGTGGCCGCAAATAAGCCACCGCGCAACGAATTAAAACATCAGGCCGTCTGCCCGTAACCGGGTGGGCGGCCTTTTTCTTCGCCGCGATGCCGCGATGCCGGTCTTGAAGCTTGTGCCAAAACACGCCAAAAAGGGGCATGAACGCCTCGCATCAATTTTGTGTTGCCCCAATGATGGACTGGACAGACCGGCACGATCGGTTTTTTCTGCGCCTCATCACGCGGCATACCCGCCTTTACACCGAAATGGTGACGGCGGACGCCATACGTTTTGGCGACCGCGCGCGTCTGTTGGATTTTGACGCTGCGGAGCATCCGCTGGCCCTGCAACTGGGCGGCAGCGATCCGACCACGCTGGCCGAGGCTGCCAAGATCGGGGAAGACTGGGGCTATGACGAAATAAACCTCAATGTCGGCTGCCCGTCAGATCGCGTGCAATCGGGCGCGTTTGGGGCGTGTCTTATGCGCGAGCCCGATCTGGTTGCGCGGTGCATGGCGGCCATGCGCGCGGCCGTCAATATTCCTGTGAGCGTCAAATGCCGCATCGGGGTGGACGACCAAGACCCCGAAACCGCCCTGCCGGAACTTGTGTCGGCGTGCCGTGAGGCCGGGGTCGGCGTGTTTATCATCCATGCGCGTAAGGCCTGGTTGGAGGGGTTAAGCCCGAAGGAAAACCGCGAAATTCCGCCGCTTGATTACCCGCTGGTCTACACGCTGAAGCAGCAATTTCCCGACCTCAGCATCGTCATGAATGGCGGTATTGAAACGCTCGATCAGGCGCAAAATCATCTCACCCGGCTCGACGGGGTGATGGTCGGGCGCGCAGCTTATAAAACCCCGTATTTTCTGGCCGATGTTGATCGGCTGATTTTTGGCGCCAGCGAAGCGCCCCTGTCGCGCGATGATATTGTCGAGCGCCTCATTCCCTATGCCGAGAAGTTGGTCGCGCAAAATACGCCCTTACATGCCCTCACACGACATTTGATGGGGCTGTATCAAGGCTGCCCGGGGGGACGCTTGTGGCGACGTTATTTGAGCGAAAACGCCGTCGGCGCAAATGTGTCCGCCACGGTTTTGCGCGACGCGCTCAATGTGGTGCAGACCCAGCGTGCGCGCGCGGCTTTGGCGTCTTGATGGACGCGCCGGTGACATCCGAGATCGTGCTGCTCACGCTCGGCCTTGTGTTGTCGGGTTATGTTTCCGGCATTATTGCGGGTCTTTTGGGCGTCGGTGGCGGCATTATTTTGGTGCCGGTTTTGTTCCAGACATTTGTCTGGTTTGACTTTCCCGCGCATTTACAGATCCACATGGCGGTCGGCACCTCGTTGGCGATTATCTGTTTTACCGGCGGGCAGTCGGCGCGCAGCCACTTAAAGCGCGGCGCGGTTGATATTGAAATTTTGCGAAGCTGGGCGGTCTATGTCGGGCTGGGTGCCCTATCGGGTGCATTGCTGGCGCGTCTGATTGTTCCCGAAGGGCTTAAACTGATTTTCGCGACGCTGGCACTGGTGCTGGGCGCGCGCATGTTGCGCGGGGCAAAGCGGCAAGACGAAACGGGCGCGCTTTTGTCATTGCGCGTGCAAAAACCGCTGGCCGGCATCACCGGTTTTTTATCGGCCTTGATGGGCATTGGCGGCGGCACATTATCTGTGCCTTTGCTGGGTGCGGCCGGGCGCGACATGCACCATGCGGTGGCGACCTCGGCTTGCCTCAGTGTCATCATTGCCGTGCCCGCGGCGGTTGGTTTCATGCTTGGCGGGTGGACGATACCGGATTTGCCGCCCTTCACGCTGGGCTATGTCAATCTGTTGGCGTTGGCGGTAATGATACCGGCGAGCATGATGGGGGCACCGACGGGCGCGCATTTCGCGCATTTGCTGTCAGCGCGCCAGCTCGAACTGGTGTTTGCCGGATTTTTACTGCTGAGCGGTACCCGCATGATACTGGCGCTTGTTTAGGCGCGGCTAAAGTTTCTGATCATAATCGCCCACTTCATCAAAGCCTGACAATATGGCGTCGATGGCGGCGAACATAGCGCGCATATTTTCGTCTGAAACCGGGCTTTCCACCACAACAACCAGCCCGGGCTTGTTGGAAGACGCGCGCACCAGCCCCCATGTGCCGTCTTCAACCGTGACACGCACACCATTCACGGTCACCAGATCGCGAATTTTCTGACCAATTAAGGTTTCGTCTTGCGCGGCCATGGCCTCGAAATGCGCGACCACGCGTGCCACCACGTCATATTTTTCCGTATCGGCGCAATAGGGCGACATGGTCGGTGAGCCAAATGTTTGCGGCAATGAATGGCGTAAATCAGCCATCGACCGGCCCGGGGCGTTTTCAAGCATGTCGCAAATCGCAATCGCCGTCACAATGCCGTCATCATAGCCGCGCCCTACCGGTGGGTTGAAAAAATAGTGACCGCTTTTTTCAAAGCCCGCCAACGCGCCGGTTTCAACCGTGTGGCGCTTCATATAGCTGTGTCCGGTTTTCCAATAATGCGTGGTCGCCCCGGCGGCTTGCAATTCAGGGTCGGTGGCAAATAATCCGGTGGACTTCACATCTGCCACAAACACGGCATTTTCGTGCTTGCTTGCCAAGTCGCGGGCAACAAGCACGCCCATTTTATCGGCGAAAATTTCAACGCCCTCATTGTCGACCACGCCGCAGCGATCGCCATCGCCGTCAAAGGCAAAGCCGATATCGGCCTGATGCGCCAACACAGTGTCGCGCAGCGCGTGCAACATTGCCATGTCTTCAGGGTTCGGATTGTGATTGGGAAAGCTGTGGTCGAGGTCGCAATGCAGCGGTATCACCTCAACGCCGATGGCCGACAATACATCCGGGGCAAATGCGCCGGCCGTACCATTGCCGCAGGCGACGACGGCTTTAATTTTTCGGCTCAAGGGCGCGCGCGTGGTCAGGTCGGCCTTATAGCGTTCCGCCATGCCGGGCACGAATTGGTAGCTGCCGCCATCGCGCGCGACGCCTTTATTCGCCAACACCATATCGCGCAATTTATCCATTTCATCGGGGCCGAAGGTCAGCGGACGCGCGGCCCCCATTTTAACCCCCGTCCAGCCATTTTCATTGTGGCTTGCCGTGACCATTGCAACGGCCGGAATATCCAGATCAAACTGTGCAAAATAAGCCGTCGGCGACAGCGCCAGCCCGATATCATGCACCGCGACACCCGCGCTCGTCAGCCCGTTGATGAGTGCGAGTTTAATTGATTGCGAATAAGAGCGGTAATCATGCCCGACCACAATGGCGGGTGGGGTTTGGCTGCCCAGCAGGTCGTAAAGAACATTGCCCAGCCCAAACCCCAGCGCCTGTATGCCCATCAGATTGATTTCTTGGGGAAACAGCCAGCGCGCATCATATTCGCGAAACCCTGTAGGCTTGACCAGCGGTGTGGTCTCAAATTCTGGCGTGGTGATGTCAATTTGGTCTTTGGGCGGGGGAAACATGGACGACCTTTCCTTATAGGCAGAAATTACTTTAACCACGATAGAACTGGCATAACATGATTGCACGTGCATTTGTAACCTGACGCACGCTCATCTATAAGGGCTTATGGCCGATAAAGACGCGAGCAAACCGGATCCGAAAAAACAGGACATTGTGCGTTTGGAGCGCACCGACCGACCGGCCCCTGAAATTTCTTTGTATGGTCTGCCGGAATTTTTGCCCGGCTGGGTGTGGCTGACAGGTGCCGGGCCCGGTGATCCGGGGCTTTTGACGCTGCACGCCGTCAATGCGCTGCAACAGGCCGATTGTGTGGTCTATGACGCGCTGGTGAGCGAGGATATTTTGTCGCTCATGCGCTCTGAAGCCACGCGCATCTATTCGGGCAAACGTGGCGGCAAGCCTTCTTTGAGGCAGGAAGATATTTCGCGCCAGCTTGTGGCGCTGGCGCAAGAAAACAAGCGCGTCTTGCGGCTCAAGGGCGGTGACCCTTTTGTTTTCGGGCGCGGTGGCGAAGAAGCCCAAAGTTTGGTGCAAGCACAAATCCCGTTTCGCCTCATACCCGGCATTTCTGCGGGCATTGGCGGGCTTGGCTATGCCGGTATTCCGGTTACCCATCGTGAGGTCAACCATGCCGTGACCTTTGTCACGGGTCATTTGGCGGGCAAAAACGCCCCCGAATTGCTCGATTGGGCATCCATCGCCAAAGCAACCCCCGTTATTGTCATTTATATGGCGATGAGCCGATTGGCGGCGATTGCCGATCTGTTGATGCAAGCCGGGCGCGATGCGGGTGAAAAAATCGCCATTGTCACCCACGCCACCATGCCCGAACAGCGTGTGGTAACCGGAACGCTGGGCGCGGCAGCGGCTCTGGTGGCGAAATATGATCTGCAACCGCCCTCGATTATTGTGATCGGCGATGTGGTCGACCTGCACGACGAATTGGCTTGGTTTGGTGCCGCTTTTGAGGCCCAAGATTGAGAAATCGCCTAGCTTGTCTGTGACCGGGGCGCGGCACCGGGCGATGAATTGGCCAAGCGCGCGGGTAATTCGTCGATAATGGCCTGTTTTTTCGTGTCTGTGAATTTCTGCCAACCGCCGATTTCGGCCAGTGTGCGGCCGCAACCAATACAAAAGCCGCTGCGTGCCGATACAGCACACACCCGAATACATGGCGAAGGAATGGTTGGCGCGTCGCTCATGCCGGCACTCTAGGGGGTTTGGTGTGGATTGGCAATTTTTGCCCGTTTCGCGGCGCGTTATTTTCGGCTAAAACAAAAATAACTGCGGCATTTTATCCGCAAAGGCGGATTGATTTGCACCCACTTTTGGGTCATCTTTCAGGCCATTATTAAGGAGCGACATTATGGATGTAGATTTTACGCCGGGAGATATGGCTTTCCGCGAGGAAGTGCAGAGTTTCATTGAAGAAAATTACCCGAAAAATTTGGGTGGTATGGAACGCAGCGACATGACCAAAGACGACCTGCTTGCCTGGCACAAAATTCTGCATTCCAAAGGCTGGGTTGCCCCAAGTTGGCCGACCGAATTTGGCGGCACAGGCTGGACTGTCACACAACGCTATATTTTCAACGAAGAAAGTGCCCGTTACGGCACTATCCCGCCCATGCCCTTCGGCGTGCAAATGCTGGGCCCGGTGATCTACACCTTTGGCAATCAGGAACAAAAAGACTGGGTTTTGCCGGGTATTTTGTCCGGCGAAGACTGGTGGTGTCAGGGCTATTCGGAGCCGGGCGCGGGGTCTGATTTGGCATCGCTGAAAACCAAGGCAGTGCTGGACGGCGATGAATATGTCGTCAACGGCCATAAAATCTGGACCACATTGGCCCAGCACGCCGATTGGATGTTCTGCCTGGTACGCACAACCACCAGCGAGAAGCGTCAGGACGGCATTTCATTCCTGTTGATCGACATGAACACGCCGGGCATCACCGTGCGCCCCATCATCACCATTGATGGTGGTCACGAGGTGAACGAGGTGTTTCTCGAAGACGTGCGGGTGCCGGCGAAAAATCTGGTCGGCGAACAAGATAAGGGCTGGACGATTGCCAAGTTTCTGCTGGGCAATGAGCGTTCGGGTATTGCCGGGGTTGCGCGGTCGAAAAAAGCCATTGATCGCTTGCGCGAGATCGCGCGTGGCGAACTGGAAAATGGCGACCCGCTGCTGTCATCGGCTGATTTTTCGCGCAAAATTGCCGAATTGGAAGTTGACCTGACGGCGCTTGAATATACTGAATTGCGCACGCTGGCTGCAGAAAGCCAAGGGCAGGGCCCTGGGCCGGAAAGTTCGATCCTTAAAATTAAGGGCACGGAAATTCAGCAACGCATTACTGAACTGACCATGGAAGCCGTCGGCAATTATGCCGCGCCATGGGTGCCGCAACTGGATGCTGGCGACAATTATCTGGCGATTGGCCCGGAGCAGTCGCACGGCGTTTCGCAAACTTATTTCAATACGCGCAAAACGTCGATTTATGGTGGATCAAACGAGATCCAACGTAATATCATCGCGAAAATGGTTCTTGGCCTGTAATTTCAGGGACTTTGCAACACAAGGTTTAAACACAAGGCTTTAACACGGGGGAATAGTCGTGGATTTTAGTTTTACTGAGGAACAAACGCTGCTGCGGAACATGGTGCAGAGCTTTGTCTCCGACAATTATGATTTTGACACGCGGATGAAAATTGTCCGCAGCGAAGACGGCATGGATCGCGGCATTTGGCAGCAATTTGCCGAATTGGGTCTCTTGGCCGCGCCATTTTCCGAAGAAATGGGCGGTCTGGACGGTGGCCCTGTCGAAACCATGGTGATTATGGAAGAACTGGGTCGTGGTCTGGTTGTTGAGCCGTATTTGCCGACCATTGTTTTATGCGGCGGCATTTTGAACCGGCACGGTTCGGCGGCGCAAAAAGAGGCGCATCTGCCGAGTATTATCGCCGGAGAGAGCATCTGGGCGCTGGCGTTTAACGAGCCGCAAGGCCGGTTTAATCTCGCTGATATCGTAACCTCGGCGCGTGCTGAGGGTGACGGCTATGTGCTCAACGGCGCCAAGGCTGTGGTTCTTGGTGGCCCGTGGGCGGATAAGCTGATCGTTTCGGCGCGTGTGTCGGGCGACCAGCGTGCCCGTGAGGGTGTTGGCCTGTTCATCGTTGACAAATCGGCAGACGGTGTGAGCACGCAAGATTACCCGACCGTTGACGGCGGGCGTGCCAGCGAAGTGACGCTGGAAAATGTTGCCGTTGGTGGCGATGCACTGATCGGTGACGCTAATTCGGGCCTCGATATTCTCGAAGAAGCTGTTGATTTTGGCATTGGCGCGATTTGCGCCGAAGCTATCGGGCACATGAAAATGCTCAATGATGCGACGGTGGAATATTGCCGCACGCGCAAGCAATTTGGTGTGCCGATTGGCAGCTTCCAAGTTTTGCAGCACCGCATGGTCGATATGTTCATGGAATATGAGCAGTCCGTATCCATGACCTATATGGTCAATATGAAGCTGGACGAAGACGCCGCCGCGCGCGCCAAGGCCGCGGCCGGGGCGAAAGTGCAGATTGGTAAATCGGGTCGTTTCGTCGGTCAAGAAGCTGTGCAGTTGCATGGTGGCATGGGCATGACGGAAGAGTTGAATGTCGGCCACTTCTTCAAGCGCCTGACCATGATCGACACCCAATTCGGTAATGTTGACCATCATCTGAAACGCTTCGCGGCCGCGTAAGGCAGGCTTGTGCTTGATTACGATCAGCAGGGGCACTGCGTCACGCTGACCATTAATCGGCCTGACATGCGAAACGCGCTGGGAGAGCCGGGCGATGGCGATGTGTTCACTGAAACTTGCGCGCGCATCAACCAAGATCGTTCGGTGCGCTGTGTCATTTTGACAGGGGCCGGGTCGGCATTTTCGGCGGGCGGCAACATCAAAGCCATGCAGGAGCGTCGCGCGCCGTTTGGCGGGCCGGGTGTGCATATTGCAGACAGCTACAGGCAGGGCATCCACCGCATTATTCGCAGTCTTTGGCAGCTTGAAGTGCCGGCAATCGCCGCCGTCAACGGACCGGCGATTGGGCTGGGCAATGATGTGGCGGGCTTGTGCGATATTCGCATCGCGGCAAAAAGCGCCATTTTCGGCGCGACATTTTTAAAAATCGGTCTGATTCCGGGCGATGGGGGGGCGTGGTTGCTGCCCCGCCAAATCGGCCTGTCGCGCGCCAGCGAGTTATTGTTCACCGGAAAAACCATCGACGCCGACACGGCTGCCGAGTGGGGGCTGGTGTCCGAGGTTGTTGATGATGATGCGCTTATGGCGCGCGCGCGTGCCATGGCAGATGAGATTTGCGCGCAAGCGCCGGAGGCTTTGCGCGCTGCCAAACGCCTGTTACGCAGCGGGCAGACCGCCTCCTTCGACACAATTATGGAAATGTCGGCGACCACGCAAGCGCTGATGCATCAAATGTCCGACCATCAGGCAGCCATCAGTGCCATGCTTGACAAGGTTCCGGCTGACTACAAAGATGAATAATCAACATATAGGGAGGCTGAAATGGCTGTAGGGATTATTGCAACGATACGTGTTGTAGACGGCAAGCAGGCGGATTTCGAGGCCGGTTTCGCCAAGATGCAGGAAGTGGTGAAGGCCGAGGAGCCGGGATGTCTGCTTTATGCGCTGTGTCAGGACAAAGCCGACACAACAACCTATCGGGTGATGGAGCAATATGCAGATGAGGAGGCGCGCAAAACTCACGGCACCTCCGATGCGTTTAAGGCGGCGGCTGGCGGTCTGGGCGGATGCCTGGCCGGGGCACCGGAATTGGTTGAAGTGAATATCATAAGCTAGGAGCTATTCATGGACTTGAATTTTAGCAAAGACGATGTGCGCTTTCGCGACGATGTGCGTGCATTTATCGACGAGGCGTTTACGCCGGACTTGCAACAACAAATGGCGCGGTCGAAAAACGGTTATATGAACAAGGAAGCTCATATCACCTGGCAAAAACGGCTTTATGAAAAAGGTTGGGCGGCCCCGAACTGGCCGGCCGAGCATGGCGGGGCGGGGTTCACGCCAGCGCAGAAGTTTATTTTCACGCAAGAAATGGATGCTGCGGGTGCCCCGCATTTCATTCCGTTCGGTCTGTCCATGGTGGCACCGGTGATTATGGCTTTCGGGTCGGATGAGCAAAAACAGCGCTTCCTGCCCGATATTCTGGCCTCCAATGTCTGGTGGTGTCAGGGCTATTCAGAGCCCGGTTCCGGTTCGGATTTGGCTTCGCTGCAAATGAAAGCAGAAGACAAGGGCGACCATTATCTGTGCAATGGCTCGAAAATCTGGACGTCCATGGCGCAACATGCCGACTGGATTTTCTGCCTTGTACGCACCGCCAAAACGGAAAAGCGTCAAGATGGTATCTCGTTCCTGCTCATCGAAATGGACACGCCGGGCGTGAAGGTTGCGCCTTTGGTGACACTGGACGGCCCGGCTGAAAACCAGCAGGAAATTAATCAGGTGTTTTTTGAGGATGTGAAAGTACCGAAGGAAAACCTGATTGGCGAAGAAAATAAGGGCTGGACTTACGCCAAATATCTGCTCGAATTTGAGCGCGGCAATCCGTATTCGGCGGGTCTCAACCGCGCGCTGTCAAAAGTGCGCGAGCTTGCAAATTCGGTCGCCACTGACGGCGAAACATTGGCCGAGGACCCGGACTTTCAGCGCAAGGCGAACGACCTTGAGCGTCAGATTATGGCAATGGAAGCAACCGAATTGCGGATTTTCTCCGAGATCAGCGCCGGCCAGAATATCGGCCCGGGCTCGTCATCGCTTCTCAAAACGCGCGGCACGGAAATCCAGCAGGATGTATCCGAACTTGCGGTCGAAGCCATCGGGCAATATGGGTTCCCGTTTGTGTCGGATACGCAAGGCTCGGCCAACACCCCGGATGTCGGCCTGGACGGGGCACCGATTGTGGTGCCGTCTTATCTTAACAAGCGCAAGACGACGATTTATGCCGGGTCAAACGAGATCCAGCGCAATATTATCGCCAAGGCCGTGTTGGGGCTTTAACCCCGCTCATATTCGCCTGTGAGGGATTTGAAAAGGGCACCGGAGACGGTGCCCTTTTTACATCATATAGCGCAGCGCAAGCAGCAGCGCGAACACGGCCAGAAATAAGCCGGCGGCAGCACCGATGGTGGCCGTGCCCGAAATCAGATAATTCGTGCGGCTGACATGTGTGCCGCGCCCCACCGAAGCGGCAATCTGGCGGGCTGCGGTGCCGGTGACGGCGCGCCACAGCCGCATAACAGGCGCAGCGAGCATCCGCCAAATAGCCGGCAGCAATCGGCGAAACAGCCAGTCCGTGTTCAATACTGTGCTGTCAATTTCGGGCGGATAAAGGCCGCGCAACATTAAAAAGGCGAAGGCCAGCACTGCAAATAACAGCAGTTGCAATTCGCCCAGCACATGGCCCGCATCCCAAACCTTGTAGGTCACTTCATAAGGCAGCAGCGCATAGAGCATTTCCGGTGCGACGCCGATGGCAACGCAAAGACCTGCGGCAATGCCCATGGCGACAAGCATGCTGAAGGGCGCTTCGCGAACCTTGAAGCCGCGGTCGTGGCCGAAAAATGCGAAATAAGGAATTTTGATGCCCGAGTGCTCCAGCACACCGGCGGAAGCAAAAATCAGCGCCACCCACACCCAGAAATACCCTTCATAGGCCGCGCTGCCAATGGTCAGCGATTTGGTGACAAAGCCGCTAAACAGCGGGAATGACGAGATCGACACCGCGCCAATAATGCAGAATAGGGTGGTCAGCGGCATGCGCTTCCACAAGCCCCCCAATTCGCTGGCCTTGACCGTGCCGGTGCGATAGAGAACCGCGCCCATGCTCATGAACAAAAGCGATTTATAGATGATATGGGCAAAGGCATGCGCCACCGTGCCGTTCAGCGCCAATTCGGTGCCAATGCCGATGCCGACCACCATAAACCCAAGCTGATTGTTGAGCGAGAAAGCCAGCACGCGGCGCAAATCATTTTCAATGACGGCGAAAAATACCGGGAACAACGTCATCACCACGCCGAACCAGATCAACATGTGCGTGCCGGCAAAGCACAGCGCCAGCATGTAAATGGCAAGTTTTGTGGTGAAGGCGCTCAAAATAACCGTGCCGGTCACGCTTGCCTCGGGATAGGCATCTTGCAACCAGCCATTGACGAAGGGGAAGGCGGCTTTGATGGCGAAAGCCAATAGCACCAGCGCGCCACCCAGCGTTTCGACCGACAGGGCGGTGATCGCCGTGCTGCTGCCCGACCCGACCAATACCACAGCACCCGCCAGCAAAATCACGCCTGAGGTGACTTGTGTCAGCAGATAGCGCATGGCGGCGGAGAAGCTGCGCGGATTGCGTCCGGCAAGAATGATGAAGACAGACGTGAATGCCGTCAGTTCCCAGTAAATAAACAGGGTAATAAAGTCACCCGCAAACAGGGCGGCAATCGCCGCGCCCGCATAGGCCAGCCCGGTGGCTGCCGTCATGCGGGCGTCTTCGTGCATGGCGTAAATGACATTGAGCGCAGCTGCGATGTGGAAAACCAACGCAAACGGGCGGGTGATCGCCTCGGCGCGCACCAGGATAAGGTCAAAGCCGATCACGCTGGTGGTCAGATGCACACCGGGGTCGATATGCCAGCACTGATAGGCCGACGCCGCGATGAGAACAAGCATCCATACCTGCCGCAACATGTGCGGCAATACGGGCACCAGCGCGGCGCCCAATATCATCATCAGGCCGGGCAGCAACAGTTCAGGCATCGCCATCCTCCCCCGCGTCGTAATAATCGGGCGCGCGCATGACCAGTTTGCGCAGCAACACGCCACCGCCCACGACGATTAAAAATGCCGCAAAGCCATAAATCGCAAAAAACAGGGGGCGCCCTTCAGTTTCAAAATAAGCATGGCGATGGATGACAAATTCAAGCGCCGTCACAACCGCGCAAGCGACAACCAAAACCCCGACCGCGCCGCGCGCGAGCGGTGTCATTTTGGCACCGGTTTCTTCACCATCCGACATTACATGCCTCCGAAATCAAGAACAAAACTGTCGACGGCGAAAAACAGCGCAAGCGACATAAGGGCAGTTAAAACCAGCGGGATGACGCAAGCCAATGGTGCCTCGGCAACCCCGCCTTCGCTATGCGGGCCGGATTTGAAAAACCCGCGCAGCACCATTTCGCCCAGATAGACGAGATTGAGCAAGGACGACACGGCGAGCACAAAAATAATAATGATGAACTCCGACTGCATGGCGCCGCCCATCAGCATGAGCTTCGACCACGCCCCGGCCAATGGCGGCACGCCGATGATTGACAGCGCCCCCAAGGCAAAGGCCGAAAACGTCACCGGCATACGCCGACCCAGCCCGTCCATGTCACGAATGTCTGACAGATGATGCGCGACATAAATTGCGCCGGCGCAAAAAAACAGCGTGATTTTTCCCGTCGCATGGGTGGCGATGTGCAGGGCCGCGCCCGAGGCGGCCAGCGGCGAGGCAAGTGCCGCGCCCAACACAATATAGCCAAGCTGGCTGATGGTTGAATATGCCAGGCGCGCCTTGAGGTTTGTTTTGCTGAGCGCGACAATGGACGCGGCGAGAATGGAAAACGCAGCCACCCAAACCAGCCAATCGCTGGCGCTGGTGGCGGCCAGAAAGTCGATACCGAAAACATAGACGCTGATTTTCAGCACGGAGAAAACGCCGGCTTTCACCACAGCGACCGCGTGCAGCAGCGCGCTCACCGGGGTCGGTGCGACCATCGCCGCAGGCAGCCAACGATGCAGCGGCATGAGCGCGGCCTTGCCGATGCCAAAGGCAAACAATGCCAGCAGCAGCGGCACATAGGCCGGATCCATGCGGCCGGCCAAAATGCCGCCCGCCGCGAAATCCAGCGTGCCCGCAAGCATCCAAACGCTGATAACGCCAAACAGCAAAAACACAACCGAACTGGTCACCAAAATGCCCAGATAAATGCGCCCCGCCTGTTTGGCCTCCGGTGTGCCCTTATGGGTAACAAGCGGATAGGTGGAAAATGTCAGCACTTCGTAAAACACAAACAAGGTGAGCAGATTGCCCGACAGCGCAATCGCCATGGCTGCGTGAATGGCAATGGCGTAAAAAAACATGAAGCGCGTGTGGTTTTTCTCGCCCGCACCGCGCATATAGCCAATGGTATAAAGCGAGGCCAAGGGCCAGAGCGAACCGGCTACCAGTGCGAACAACATGCCCAATGGCTCGGGCGTGAAACTCAGTGTCAGTTGTGGTGTAAGCTGAATGAGTGTCACGGTTTCGAGTGCCGCCGTCGGTGACGTGTAAAGCGCATAGGCGCAGCCCGCGGTCACCAGCCCCAGCAATACGGCCTGTCCGTCGCGCATGTTTTCAAAGCG
>CAJXCG010000040.1 GCA_913051715.1 uncultured Rhodobiaceae bacterium | reverse complement strand
CTAGAAAATCGTCTCGATCAGCAGCGAGCCGGTAAAAAAAGCGCCGATAAAAGCGCCGGGAAATCCGGCAATCACGATCAACATGGCATTGCGGAAAACATGGCCGTAGAGAACGCGGGCCTCGCTCAGACCCTTGGCGCGCGCGGTCATGACATATTGTTTTCTGATCTCGTCCAAAAACGCGTTTTTGGTGAGCAGTGAGGTGGTGGCAAAGCCGCCAATGGTCATCGCCAGCACGGGCAAAAATATGTGCCAGAGATAATCGCCAATGCGGCCCCAAAAACCAAGACTTTCCCAGTTTTCCGAAACCAAGCCGCGTAAGGGAAACCAGTCGAAATAGCTGCCGCCTGCGAAAAACACAATCAGCGCGACGGCGAATAAAAATCCCGGTATCGCATAGCCGACAATAATGACGCCGGAGGTCCACACATCAAAAGCGGTGCCGTCGCGGCGCGCCTTGGCAACACCCAGGGGAATGGAAATCATATAGGTCAATAAGGTTGTCCAGAGGCCAAGCGTAATAGAGACGGGCAATTTTTCGGCTATCAGATCGATAACCGCCACATCGCGGTAATAGCTTTCACCAAAATCAAACCGCGCATAATTATAGATCATGCGCGCAAACCGCTCATGCACGGGCCGGTCGAAGCCAAACTGCTTTTCAAGCTCGGCAATAAATTCCGGGTCAAGGCCTTGCGCGCCGCGATATGAGCTATTGGCATCGCCACCGGCGGTCGCCATGGCACCGTCATTGACTGTGGTGAAGCGCGCCGTGGCACCTGCGTCATGACCTTGCAGCTGGGCGATAATCCGCTCGACAGGCCCGCCGGGGGCAAATTGCACAATCGCAAAACTGATCGCCATAATCCCGAAAATCGTCGGGATCATCAGCAGCAAACGGCGCAGAATATAGGCGGTCATGGCGGTTTAGTTTCCTGGCCCGGTTGCGCCGACATGCCACCATAAATCGGGAAAGCCCAGCGCCAGCCCCGGCATGCGCGCCGGATGCGCGAGTTTGTCCCAAAAGGCAAGCCGCTCGTGCGGTGCGTGCCATTGCGGCACCACATAATGATTGGACAAAAGCACGCGGTCGAGGGCGCGCGTCGCGGCGACAAGCTCTTGGCGCGAGGTGGCAAAAATCAGCTTTTCGACCAAACTGTCCACCGCCGGGTCACGAATGCCGATGAGGTTTTTGCCGCCGCGTGTGTCGGCCGACTGGCTCGACCAATAATCGCGCTGTTCATTACCGGGCGACAGCGATTGCCCGAAGCTGGCAACCACGGCGTCGAAATCATAATTATTCAGACGGTTTTGATATTGGGTTGGGTCGATAATGCGGGTGCGGGCGGTGATGCCGAGGCGTTCGAGATTGCGAATATAGGGCGCGACAATGCGCTCGAAAGCGGGCTGCACGAGCAGAAATTCCATCTCGAAAAGGGTGCCGTCACGTTTCAGTTTGCCGGCGTCAATCTTCCATCCGGCTTGTTCAAGCAGTGCGCGCGCTTTACGCAAATGCGCGCGAATATTGCCGCTGCCGTCTGTCACCGGATTTTCGATGCGCGCGCCGAATGTCTTGTCGGGAATTTGCCCGCGCAAAGGCTCAAGAAACGCCAGTTCCGCCGCGCTTGGCGTGCCCGTGGCGGCCAGTTCGGAGCCTTCGAAAAAACTGCCCGTGCGCGCATATTGGCCGTAAAACAGGTTTTTGTTCGTCCACTCGAAATCATAGGCCCAGTTCAACGCCTCGCGCACCAGCGCGTTGTCAAACGGGCTGCGTCGCGTGTTGAAAATAAATGCCTGCATGCCCTTGCCGTTTTTTTGCGCCACGGTTTCCAGCTTGAGGCGGTTTTGCGCCACTGCGTCAATGTCATAGCCGGTGGCCCAGATACGCGAAGAAAATTCGCGGCGATAGTCAACGTCACCGGCTTTCAACGCTTCAAAGGCGATGGTGTCATCGCCGAAATATTCGTATCGGACGCGCTCGAAATTGAACCGGCCTTGCACGACATTGAGGTCGCGCGCCCAATAATTTTCATTGCGCTTATAGGTGATCGAGCGACCGGCATTGACCCGCTCGATAGTATAAGGGCCCGACCCCATCGGCGGGTCGAGCGTTGTCTCTTCCAACGCGCGGTCGTCGCGCGTCCAATAGGCTTTGGGAAGCACGGGTAATTGACCCAAAATCAGCGGCAATTCGCGATTGCCGCTGGCTGCAAAACGGATGCGTATCTCGTGCGGTCCCAAAATATCAGTGCCCGCGACATCGCGGTAATAAGCGCGGTAAAACGGATTGGCGGCGCGCAGGGCTTCCAGCGAAAATGCAACATCTTCGGCGCGCACCGGCGTGCCGTCATGGAACCGGGCCTGTTTGCGCAAAACAAAGGTAACGGAAGAATAATCCGCCGGATGCGATACGGTTTCGGCGATGAGCCCATAAGCCGTGCTCGGTTCATCGAGGCTGGTATCCATCAGCGTGTCATAAATCATGCCCAGACCCGACGCCGCGCTGCCTTTGATGGTGAAATTATTCAGACTGTCGAAACTGCCAATGGCGGCGACGCGCAACGCGCCGCCTTTGGGGGCGTCAGGATTAACATAAGGGTAATGCGTGAAGTCTTTGCCCAGATTTGGTGCGCCAAAAAGCGACAAGCCATGCGTCGGCTCTTGCGCGTGCGTGACGCCGGGCACAAGCAGCAAACAGGCATAAACGGTCAGGAAAAAACGCATGACGCCTCCGAAGCACAGCTCGTCGACCAGACGTTTCACGCGGCGGCAAGAAATGGACAAATCCGAGCCCTTGGCGGCTTACGCTAGTCTTTCAAGCTATCAAGATAGGCGATAATGTTGGCACGGTCTTTGGCTTTTCGTAAACCCGCAAAAGCCATGTTCGTGCCCGTGGCGTATTTTTTGGGATTTTCCAAAAAGCCGTTCAGCGCTTCGTAATCCCACACGCCATCTTTGCCGGACAGGGCGGAGGAGTAATTAAACCCGTCTGAGGCCGCAATATCGCGGTCGACAATGCCCCACAGCGCCGGCCCGATTTTGTTGGCTCCGCCAATGTCGAAGCTGTGGCAGGAAACACATTTTTTTGCCACTTTCACGCCTTTGTCGATCGACGCTGTCTGCAATAATTCAGTGATGGGAACAACAGGCTCGGCGACGGCGGCAATAACGGGCGCCCCTTCTTCGACCACGCCTTCAACGACATAGGCAGTGGGGTCGGCGGGCTTGGTTGCAAAAAGCACATCGCCAAGATTTTGCACACCGAGATAAATCAGCAGGGTAAAAAGTATCGCGCCTGCAATTTTGTTGAGTTCAAACGAGTCCATGCGTTCCCCCAAAGCTTGAATGATGGCAACATACTCCGTGCGACGCCGAAAGGCTTGCGGCGTAGCGTCGCACAGATTAGGTAAAGACACGCCGAATCGCAAGGTCACAAAGCACACGCTGTGCGCTGAGACATATTTTCAGGAGGTGAGACGGCCATGAGTGACGAACCGATTATTTTAATCCCCGCGCGCCTTGCCTCAACGCGACTGCCGCGCAAGCCATTGGCGGATATTGCCGGGCTGCCGATGATCGTCCAAGTCTGGCAACGCGCCATGGAATCCGCGTGCGGCCGCGTGGTCGTGGCGGCGGCGGAAGACGAGATTGTCGAGGTTGTCACATCTGCTGGCGGTGAGGCGGTGTTGACCGATCCCGATTTGCCGTCGGGTTCCGACCGTATCTACCAAGCGCTTGAACAAATTGATCCCAAAGGCGCGCACCAACGCATTGTGAACATGCAAGGCGATCTGCCGACTTTAGAGCCCGGGCTGATCACGCGCGTCTTGGAGGCTCTGGGCGATAATGAAATGTCCACGCTGGTTGCCGAAATTACCGAGGCTGGTGAACGTGACGACCCGAATGTGGTCAAGGCGATTGTGTCTTTGCACACGCCCTCATCCGGTCGTGCGCTGTATTTCACCCGTGCCACCGCGCCGAGTGGCGACGGGCCGCTTTACCATCATATCGGCATTTATGCCTATCAGCGCGCGGCGTTAGCGAATTTTGTGGCGCTGCCTCCGTCAGTGCTCGAACAACGCGAGCGCCTTGAGCAGTTGCGCGCGCTGGAAGCGGGGATGCGGATTGGCGTGGCGTGCGTGGATACCGTGCCTGTCGGCGTCGATACCGCGCAAGATCTTGAACTTGCGAATAGAATTTTGTCGGGGCACACTGCGCCCAAAGGGGTTTAAGCATGGGCAAAATTGCATTTCAGGGTGAACTCGGAGCCAACTCGCACATTGCCTGCCAAAATTGCCATCCGGAGATGGCAGTGATGGCGTGCGCCACTTTCGAGGAGACTTTTGCTGCCCTACGCGACGGCGCTGCCGCTTTGGCGATGATACCGGTCGAAAACACGGTGGCGGGGCGCGTGGCGGATATTCACCGTCTGCTGCCGGGCTCGGGGCTGTATATTACCGGCGAACATTTTATGCGGGTCAATCACTGCCTGTTGGGGCTGAAGGGGGCGTCCGCCGATACGCTGACCCATGTCCACAGCCATGAAATGGCGCTCGGCCAGTGCCGCAACCTCATTGGTGAGCTTGGGTTGAAACCCGTGGTGTCAGCCGATACGGCTGGTGCCGCGCGCGAATTGGCTGAGGCTCATGAGGTTGGTCATGGGGCGATTGCCAGCAAGCTGGCGGGTGAAATTTACGGCCTTGATGTGTTGCGCGAAAACATCGAAGACAGCCAGCAAAACACCACGCGCTTCCTCATTATGTCTGCCAGCCCCGACGATGCTGTGCCCGAAGACGGCGATGTCATCACCAGTTTTATTTTCCGTGTACGCAATGTGCCCGCCGCGCTTTACAAAGCGCTGGGCGGGTTTGCCACCAATAATGTGAACATGACCAAGCTGGAAAGCTACCAGCCGAACGGTTTTCTGGCGACGCAGTTTTATGCTGACATTGAGGGCCATCCCGAAGACGTGCCGGTGCGGCTCGCGCTGGAAGAGCTTAATTTCTACTGCTCGCAAATGGATATTTTGGGTGTTTACAAAGCCGCGCCGGAACGCGCTGATTTGCGCGGCGACTGATCGCGGATTATCACCCTTCGCCTTCGGCAAAGGCACGCATTAACTGATGCGCGATCGCCATACGCGGCGGTACGCCAATCGGCCCGTCGCCGTTCATGGCGCGACGCACCTCGTCGCGGCTGATCCAGCGCGCTTCTTCAAGCTCCTCATCGTCCAGTGTAATGTCGCGACCTGCGGCCTCGGCCAGACAGCCGATCATCATGGAGGCAGGAAACGGCCAGGGCTGGGTGCCGAAATACCGCACTTGGGTAATGTCGATACCAGCCTCTTCCTGCATCTCGCGGGCCACCGCCTCTTCAATGGTCTCGCCCGGCTCCATAAACCCTGCCAGACTTGAAAACATGCCTTCGGGCCAGCCCTTTTGCCGTCCCACCAGACACGCATCCTCATGCGTCGCCAGCATGATAACGACAGGATCGGTGCGCGGAAAATGCTCGGCTCCGCAATTATCGCACACCCGCTTATAGCCCGCTTCGACCATGCGCGTCGCGCTGCCGCATTGGTTGCAAAAGCCGTGACGCAAGTGCCAATCAAGCATGCCCTTGGCTTGGGCCAATATCGCCAGCTCCGTATCGGGCATGTCGCCTGCAGACGCCAGCGCGCGCAGATCCTCAAACACCCCCAGACCGCGAAACGGGCCAATGTCTTCGGGGTTGCTCATATGGCTGATATCGGCGGCAAAAAGTGGTTTGCCGCGCCGATTGATGCCCAAAAACACCATTATTGTCTGCTCGTTCACCGCATCTGCGAGTGCCGCCCGCGGGAGCCAGCCGACATCGCGCCCTTCGCCCTCGGCCACTTCCGGCAAAACCAGCGGGCTTAATTGCCACAAGGGGACAAAAAGCGCTGTTTCATCGCCTTGCTGTGCTTTCAGCCAATCGGGGTCGCGGCGCAAATTTCCGGCCCGATCCAGCGGGTTATTGGCGAACATAATGGGGTTGTTTGGCAAAGGCATGAGCAACTCGTCGCAGTCAGGAAAGGAGCCATAGGGTGCCATGCCCACACCAGCGCGGGCAAGCAAATTTGGGCTTGCCGGCTCGCGGGCCGTGCTGATTTATGTGCATGGTTGAAAACTTCGGGCTGTCGTGGGCGCGTGTGTCTGCTATATATAGGATGGGAGATTGGCGGCAGACGCATCCCTCGCCAACCGGGTCAGGTCCGGAAGGAAGCAGCCCTAACGAGTTCGGTGCGGGTTGCCTGTCCAGTCTCCCACCTCGTGCCAAACGATACGCGCTGGCGAAAAACATAGCCGAAAACATAGCCGACAGGCGATCACAGACAGATTATCTCCGATTTATGACGCAAGACGAAAACCAGCCGCCGGAAAACGAAGCAGTGGAAAGCGCTCCGGTGATGGATGCGGATGCGCCCGGCTTTAACATGCTGGCTGACGCTGACGCACAAAATAATGTGGCGGCGGGCGGCGATTACAAAGTGCTGGCGCGCAAGTACAGGCCGCGCAATTTCGACGATCTGATCGGTCAGGGGTCAATGGTGCGAACGCTGACCAACGCCTTTGAAACCGGACGTATCGCCCATGCCTTTATGCTGACCGGGGTGCGCGGTGTCGGCAAGACGACGACCGCACGCATTCTCGCGCGTGCGCTGAATTATACGGGCGACGGTGCCGACGCGCCCAGCATGGACCTCACCCAGCTCGGCACGCATTGCCAAGCCATTATGGATGGCTCGCATGTCGATGTGATCGAAATGGACGCCGCCTCGCGCACCGGCATTGGCGATATTCGTGAGATTATTGAAAATGTGCGCTATGCGCCGGCGGCGGCGCGCTTCAAGGTCTATATCATCGACGAGGTGCACATGCTCTCAAAGGCTGCGTTTAACGGGCTTTTGAAAACGCTTGAAGAGCCACCCGCGCATGTGAAGTTTATTTTTGCAACAACCGAAATTCGACAAGTGCCGGTGACCGTGCTGTCGCGCTGCCAGCGCTTTGATCTTCGGCGTCTGACGCCGGAAGATACAAGCGCCCTGTTAGACAAGGTGTGCGCTGCCGAAGACATCAAGCTGACTGATGAGGTTACAGCGCTGATCGCGCGCGCCGCGGACGGCTCAGCGCGTGATGCACTGTCTTTGCTCGATCGCGCTTTGGCTCATGCCGGCGATGCCGACGATGCGCTGAACGCAGAAACCGTGCGTGGCCTGTTGGGACTGGCGGATCGCGGGCGGGTGTTTGACCTGTTTGAAATGATTATGGGCGGTCAGTTGCCCGAAGCGCTGGCGGAGTTTCAGGCGCAATATGAACTGGGTGCGGACCCTGCCGTGATTATTGCCGATCTTGCCGAATTGACACATTGGATTACGCGGCTGAAATATGTGCCCGGTGCCGATGACGATGTGAGTTTTTCCCAAAGCGCGCGCGCGCGCGGGCGCTCGGCGGCGGAAATGTTGTCGACGCGGGTGCTGGCGCGCGCTTGGCAGGTTTTGTTGAAAGGCCATGCGGAAACCCAAGCCGCCTTCAACACTCGCGCGGCCGCCGAAATGGTCTTGATCCGGCTGGCGCACATGGCCGACGCACCGACGCCGGATGAACTGGTGCGCCAATATGAAAGCGCAAACCCCGCGCCGACACCCCCTGCATCGGCAACACCCTCGGCACCAACATCTGCGCCTTCGACTTCTGCGGGCCCTGCTTCGCCTGTGGCGTTGGGGGCTGCACCGGAAGCGGCGATAGCGCCGACGCCGACCCCCGAAGCATCGACGCAAGCCCAGCAAATCCGGCTGCTTCACAGCTTTGAGGAAGTTTTGCAGCTGGTCAGTGAAAAACGCGATTTGAGCCTGAAACACGCGCTGGAACATGGCGTGCATCTGGTGCGCTTCGAGGCGGCGCAAGCCGACAAGGGCGGGCGATTGGAGATGCGTCTGGCCGGCGAGCAAGCAAATATCGCCCAAGACCTGACCCGCAAGCTGCGCGAATGGACAGGACAGAACTGGATGGTTTCCCTGTCATCAGAAACCGGCGACCAAACGATTGCGTCGCGCCACCAGACGGCGGCAGATATTCGCCGCGAGGCGGCTTTGGCCGACCCGCTGGTCAAGGCAGCGCTTGAAGTGTTTCCCGATGCCCGTATCGAGGCGATAACCGAGCTTGATGAACAAGCTCTGCCGCACGCTGATATCGATACTGATATTGGCGGAGAAGACGCGTAAGCCATGGCGGGTGACGAGATTGAGGAGTTGGTCAAATATCTCGCGCGCCTGCCCGGGCTGGGGCCGCGTTCGGCGCGCCGGGCTGTTTTGACCCTGATGCGGCGGCGCGAGGCGCTGCTCGACCCGCTGACGGCGGCTTTGACCGCGGCGCGCGATTCTATCAAAACCTGCCACATTTGCGGCAATATCGACACGCAAGACCCGTGCGCCATCTGCGCTGACCCGCGCCGCGACGGGTCGGTGATTTGCGTGGTGGAAGATGTCGGCGATCTGTGGGCGCTGGAGCGCGCCAAGGCGTTGAAGGGGCGTTATCATGTGCTGGGCGGCACGCTGTCGGCGCTGGACGGTATCGGGCCGGAAGAGTTGAACCTTGCCGGGCTGCATGCGCGCTGCAAAGCTGAAGGCGTGCGCGAGGTTATTCTGGCAACCAATGCCACGGTCGAGGGGCAGACCACGGCGCATTATATTTCCGACATGCTGGCACCCTTGTCACTCACCATCACGCGGTTGGCCCATGGCGTGCCGGTTGGGGGTGAGCTTGATTATCTCGATGACGGCACGCTGATTGCCGCCATGCGCTCGCGCCGCGAGACATAGGCTGAGTTTTGCGTTCGATAGATTAACCGTCCGAGGGGTCGGGCAGGTTCAGTTCGGTTGTTTGCCCATCTTCCAACTGCGCCTCTTCCAGTTCCACGCCGGTAATGCGCTCGCCGCGCGCGCCGATTTTGCGCCCTGATGTTTCGATCAGTTCAATGTCTTTTTCGGCCTGACCGAAATGCGTCCGCAGCTTGCCGATGCGATCATTGAGGCGCGCCACATCTTCCATCAAAACCCGCACCTCGTTCTGGATGAGACCGGCTTGTTCACGCATTTTCACATCGCGCATAATGGCGCGCACCGTGTTGAGCGTCAGCGCCATGGTGTTCGGGGAAACCGGATAGACGCGCATGGCACGGCATTTGTCCACCAGATCCGGCAGGCGGTTGTGCAATTCGGAAAACACGCTTTCAGAAGGCAGAAACATCAGCGCCGCATCCGCCGTTTCACCGGGAATAATGTAGCGCTCGGCAATATCCGTGGCGTGCTTTTGGGTGTCCGTGCGTAAAGCCGCAAGCGCGGTTCGCGCGGTCTCGTCATTATCTGCCGCGCGCCAACGTTGATAAGCCTCCAGCGGAAATTTACTGTCCACCACCACCGGCCCGGGCGGGTTGGGCAGACGGATAAGACAGTCGGCGCGCCGCCCGTTAGACAATGTGTGCTGAAACGCATACGCGGTTTCGGGCAGCCCGTCGCGCACAATATCGGCGAGTTGCGCTTCGCCAAACGCGCCGCGCGCTTGTTTGTTGTCGAGAATTTGCTGCAATTCGACCACTTGGCCCGATAGCGCCGTAATTTCCTGCTGTGCCTTGTCGATCAGGGAAAGGCGCTGGCCCAGATCGCCCAGTGTGCGCGTGGTGCGCTCGCCGGTATCTTTGAGATTATCGGCCACGGTTTTGGAAACCTGGGTCAGTTGTTCGGTCATGGTGCGGGTCAGTTCCCCGCGCGCGGTTTCTTGCGCGGCGGCCATACCGTCCAGCCGACCCGTCAGCTCCGATTGCGCGCGCGCCATTTGTACTACGGTTTCGGTGATTTTTTCCAACATGGGGTCAGTGTCCGGCGCGGTGTCTTGCGTGTCGCGTGCGCGCAGGCGCAAAGCCAGTACCGCCGCGCCCAGACCAAAACATGCGCCGATCAGCAATCCCAAAAACAGAGCATTTTCAAGCATGGGTTCACTCTAGCCGATTCGCGCGCGCAGGTTACGCGCTTGCTTGACGGGTGCCGCCGCAGGGCTTATCTCAAAGTCATGACGATTCGACCGATCATCGAGGTGCCGGACAAGCGGCTGAAAACCGTGTCGCAACCCGTTACGGAAGTGACCGACGACACGCGCGCGCTGATGAATGACATGCTGGAAACCATGTATGACGCCAATGGCATTGGCTTGGCGGCAATCCAGATCGGTGTCGCGTCCCGCGTGATTGTGATGGATATCAGCCAGCGCGCGCAAGCCGATAGCCCGCCAGAAGAAAAGGCAGAAGAAGACGCGGCAGAAGATATAGACCTGACAGGCGAAACAGGCCCGCGGTTTTTTGTCAATCCCGAGATTGTCTGGGTGTCGGAAGAAACCAATAATTATCAAGAAGGCTGTTTGTCCGTGCCGGGCTTTTATGATGATGTCGAACGTCCGTCCCAATGCCGCGTTGCGTTTCTTGATTATGACGGCGCGGCGCAGGAATTGGAGTGCGATGGTTTGCTGGCGACCTGCATCCAGCATGAGATGGACCATCTCGAAGGCATTGTTTTTCTCGACCGCCTGTCGCGGCTGAAACGCCAAATTGTTTTGAAAAAAATCGCCAAAGCCGAGCGCGACGCGGCTGGCGCCAAATAGGGCCGCGACATGCGTGTCGTTTTCATGGGAACTCCGGCCTTTTCGGTTCCGGCGCTGCGTGCCGTTTACGAAGCCGGACACGAAATCTTGCGCGTCTATACGCGCCCGCCCGCCGCTTCGGGACGCGGTATGAAACAAACCCCGTCGCCGGTACATAGCGCGGGCGATGAATTGGGTCTGGAGGTGCAAACCCCGCAAAATTTCAAATCGCCCGATACCATAGACGCCTTCGCGGCACTCGACTGCGATCTGGCGGTCGTCGTCGCTTATGGTCTGATTTTGCCGCAAGCTATTTTGTCGCTTCCGCGCTTGGGGTGCTGGAACATTCATGCTTCTTTGTTGCCGCGCTGGCGCGGTGCTGCGCCTGTGCAGCGCGCGATTATGGCAGGCGACACAAAAACCGGCATCGCCATCATGCAAATGGAGGCGGGGCTGGATACCGGCCCGGTGTTGCACGCTCTTGAAACGCCAATCACAGCCGATGATACCAGCGAAAGCCTTCATGCGCGGCTTGCCGATTTGGGGGCATTTGCCATCACGCAAGCCATGGCGCGCGCAGATAAACTAATGCCTGTGCCCCAGCCCGAGGATGGGGTTTGCTATGCCGATAAAATAGACAAGGCCGAGGCGCGCATTGACTGGACACGGCCCGCGCAGGAAATCGACTGCCATATTCGCGGTCTGTCTCCTTTTCCCGGCGCATGGTTTGAGGCAGACGGCACGCGTGTCAAAGTGCTCGCCGCCACCCCCATTGATACGCAAGGCGCGCCCGGCGAGGTGATGACCAGTGACCCCGTCATTGCATGCGGGGTGGGCGGCGTGCGCCTCGACCGGGTGCAACGCGCGGGCAAAGCAGCCATGGACGGGACGGCTTTCATGAATGGCGGCCTCCTCGCACCGGGTCAGCGGCTTTAGTGATGCGTTATCGTTTGATCATCGAATATGACGGCGCCGAATTTTGCGGATGGCAAAGCCAGGCTGACGGGCGCGCGGTGCAAGACGCGCTGCAACAGGCCATTGCGTCTTTTTGCGGCGAAGACGTTACGGTTTATGGGGCGGGGCGCACGGATTCGGGTGTGCACGCGCTTGGGCAGGTGGCCCATATTGATCTCGACGCCGCGCCTGCGCCGGACACTGTGCGCGACGGCATTAATTTTCATCTGCGTCCGTTGCCGGTGGCGGTGCGCGCGGCCTATCATGCACGCGCCGATTTCGACGCGCGGTTTTCGGCGCGCGCGCGACACTATCGCTATCGCATCATATCGCAGCGCGCGCCCGTCGTGCTGGAACGCGCGCAAAGCTGGTGGGTGCCCCAGCCGCTCGACGTGGACGCCATGCGTGAAGCCAGCCAATATCTGCTTGGCAAGCATGATTTTTCGACTTTTCGCGCCAGCCAGTGTCAGGCCAATTCGCCTGTGCGGACGCTTGATGTGCTGGATGTGTCGGGCGGTGATAACGGCATTGATATTGTCGCGCGCGCGCGCTCGTTTCTGCACAGCCAGGTGCGCTCAATGGCGGGCGCGCTCAAACTTGTCGGGCAGGGCAAATGGCAGCCCGAAGCTATGAAGGCGGCGCTGGAAGCGGCAGACCGGCGGGCTTGTGCACCGGTGGCCCCGGCGCATGGGCTGACATTTATGTCGGTGGATTATCCCGAAGAGATGCTTGCCGCGCCCGCGCAACATAGCCCTCAGGAAAAATAAGTGTCCAGCAAATGTGTATAGATCTGTGTTAGCTGGCGAATATCATCAAGCCGGACGCGCTCATCGACCTTGTGCATGGTTTTTCCAATCAGACCAAATTCGACGACGCGCGCCGCGTCTTTGATAAAGCGTGCGTCTGACGTTCCGCCGCTGGTCGACAATTCGGGTTGTTTGCCCGTCACTGATTGCACGGCCGCGCTCAGGCTTTCGACGAAGCTATTGGGTGCTGTCAGAAAACAATCGCCTGTATGGTGCAACTTCAATTCATACCCGCTCGCGCCGGCGCTTTCGTCCAGCCGCGACCGGATCCAGTCCGAGATGGTGTCGGCCTGCCAGCTATCATTATATCTGATATTGAACCGCGCTGTGGCTTGCGCGGGGATGACATTCGTCGTCGTATTGGCGACATCGAAGCTGGTAATTTCCAGATTGGATGGCTGAAAATGCTCGGTGCCCGCATCAAGCGGGGTTTGTGACAAGTGATTGACCATGGCCGCCAGTTGCGGCACCGGATTGGCGGCAAGGTGCGGGTAGGCCACATGGCCTTGCGTGCCGTTGACCGTAATAATGCCGTTGACACTGCCGCGCCGCCCGATTTTGATCATATCGCCAAGCTGGTCGGGATTGGTCGGTTCACCCACGACGCAATCATCGATCACTTCGCCATGCGCTTTCAGCCAGTCGAGCATTTTGCGCGTGCCGTTAATGGAGGGGCCTTCTTCGTCGCCGGTGATCAGCAGACTGATCGAACCCTTACCGCCATGACCCGCCTCAAGATGGGCGCTGACGGCACTGACAAAGGCGGCAATGGCGCCTTTCATGTCCGCCGCACCGCGCCCCCATAAAAACCCGTCTTTTTGCGTGCCGGCAAAAGGGTCCACCTGCCAATCGTCTTGCGCGCCGACGGGCACAACATCGGTATGTCCGGCAAAGCACAAATTCGGCGCGCCTTCACCGAGGCGTGCATAAAGATTGTCGACCGGCGGCGTGCCCGCCTCTTCAAAGGGCAGGCGCGTGCAGGTAAAGCCCAAGCCTTCGAGCGCGCCTTGCAGCACGTCGAGCGCGCCAGCATCGGCTGGCGTGACGGACGGGCAGCGGATCAGATCGGCGGCAAGCTGGACGGGATCGAGGGTCATATCAGTCTCTCAAAAGATCGTTCACGGATGTTTTTGCCCGCGTCTGGGCGTCAACGGTTTTGACAATGACCGCGCAAGACAGTGCGGGCTGGTCGGGGCCACCGGGCAATGAGCCGGGCACCACAACCGAATAGGCGGGCACTTCGCCGCGATGGATTTCGCCCGTTGCGCGGTCGACAATTTTTGTCGATGAGGTGATGAAAACCCCCATCGACAAAACCACGCCCTCGCGCACGATCACGCCTTCGGCGACCTCGGAACGTGCGCCGATAAAGCAGCCATCTTCCACAATCACCGGATTGGCTTGCAAAGGCTCTAGTACGCCGCCAATGCCGGCGCCGCCCGAAATATGCACATTTTTGCCGATTTGCGCGCA
>CAJXCG010000039.1 GCA_913051715.1 uncultured Rhodobiaceae bacterium | reverse complement strand
CCTTGCCGTTGCCGCCGCGCTTATTTCCTCGCTGTCGGGCAAACCTCTGCCCCGCCAGTCGGTGGTGTTCGGCGAAATCAGCCTGTCGGGTGCTGTACGGCCTGTCAGCCAGAGCGAGTTGCGGTTGAAGGAAGCCGCGAAGCTGGGCTTCCAGCAAGCTTTCGCGCCGGTCGCGGGCGGCGCAGCCATGGCGGTCAAAAACATTGAAGATCTGGCCGGGCTTATCGCCGCGATCGGCGTTTCGCCAAACCATGCGGCGGACGACTCATGATAGGCTGACCCCATGGATCTGCTTGCGCTCGATTATGTGGTTTTCGGTGTCCTGCTGGTATCGGCGGCGCTCTCGCTGATGCGCGGGTTCGTCAAGGAAGTGCTGTCGATCACGGGTTGGGTTGTGTCCAGCTATGCCGCGCTTTTTTTTGGTCCTTTGGTAAAGCCGCTTCTGGCGCCTTATATCGACATTGAATGGGTGGTCAATGCCGGCGCGCTGCTGTTGGTTTTTCTGGTGTTTCTTATTCTGTGCTCATTCGCCAGCAATTTTATTTCCGGCAAGCTCAAAGACAGCGGCATCGGCATGCTGGACCGCACATTGGGGGTTGCTTTTGGCGGTTTGCGCGGCGCGTTTATTGTCTGTCTGGCCTATTTCGTCGTGGTGCTTGTGCTGCCGGAAAAAGACCACCCCGATTGGATCCGCAACGCCAAGGTACGCCCGCTTATGCAAACCGGAATTCGCGTTATGGTCACCCTTGTCCCGATGGACCGTTTACCGCTCAACATTACCAATATTGAGGGCACTTTGCGGAACATGCCCGAACAAAGTTTTGAAAAACTCGCGCCCGCATTGCTGCCCGAATTGATCCCCGACACGCCTTCTTCGTCCGCGCCGTCACAGCCGGGCGCTGACGAAGCACAAGACACGCAAGCCGACACAGGCTATAAACAAAATGATCGGGACTTGATGGAACGTCTTATCCGCAATACGGAAGGTGTCAGATGAAATTTCACAATTCCTACGGCGACAGGCTAAGAGAAGAATGTGGCGTGTTTGGCGTGTTCGGCCATCCCGATGCTGCCGCTCTCACTGCGCTTGGCCTGCACGCCCTACAACATCGCGGGCAGGAAGCGGCGGGAATTGTTTCCTTTGACGGCAAACAATTTCACGCCGAAAGACGCCTCGGCCTGGTCAGCGACCATTTTACCAAAGCCAGTATTCTGGACCGGCTGCAAGGCAATATGGCATGCGGCCATGTGCGCTATTCTACAACCGGCGAGACAATTTTGCGTAATGTGCAACCCCTGTTTGCCGACCTCGCCGGCGGCGGCTTTGCCGTTGCCCATAACGGCAATCTGACCAACGCGCTTACTTTACGCAATGCGCTGGTGCGCGATGGGGCGATTTTTCAGTCAACCTCCGACACGGAAACGATTTTGCAGCTTGTCGCGCGCTCGAACCGGGTGAACACGCTGTCGCGGTTTACCGACGCACTGTTTCAGATCGAGGGCGCGTATGCGCTGGTTGTCATGACCAATAAAAAACTTATCGGCGCGCGCGACCCGTTGGGCATCAGACCGCTTATTCTGGGCCAGCTTGACGGGCACTATATTTTGGCCTCGGAAACTTGCGCGCTCGACATTATCGGCGCGCAATTTGTGCGCGAGGTTGAAAACGGGGAAATTGTTGTCATTACCGAGGATGGTCTGGAAAGCATCAAGCCATTTCCCGAGGTTGCACCGCGCCCGTGCGTTTTCGAATATATTTATTTCTCGCGCCCCGACAGCATTATTGGCGGCCAGAGCGTTTATGACTGCCGCAAGGCGCTGGGGCGCCAACTGGCGCTGGAAAGTGCAGTGCCGGCGGATGTCGTCATTCCGGTGCCCGATAGCGGTGTGCCCGCCGCCATTGGCTATGCCGACCAATCGCAAATCCCGTTCGAACTTGGCATCATCCGCAACCATTATGTCGGGCGCACTTTTATCGAGCCGCAACAGTCAATCCGCGCCTTTTCGGTAAAGCTCAAGCACAATGCAAACCGCGTTCATGTCGATGGCAAGCGCGTGATTTTGATTGATGACTCGATTGTGCGCGGCACAACATCGGTCAAAATCGTCCAGATGATGCGCGATGCGGGCGCCACGGAGGTTCACTTGCGTATTGGTGCGCCGCCCATCACGCATCCTGATTTCTATGGCATTGACACGCCGGATCAGGATCAACTGCTCGCGGCAAATAATTCGCTGGAAGAAATGTGCGCCTATATTGGCGCTGACAGCCTCGCTTTTTTGAGCGTTGACGGGCTGTATCGCGCCATGGGCCATGAAAATGGCCGCGATCCGGCGCGCCCGCAATTCACCGATCATTGCTTTACGGGTGATTATCCGACCGGCCTGACCGACCAGCAAGACGACGGCCACATCAAACAGCTTTCGCTGCTTGCAGAACAGGCCTAGCCATTTCGATGCCGCCATCCACAGCTGATTTTGACGGGCGCGTGGCGCTTGTTACGGGCGCATCGCGGGGGCTGGGTTATGCTGTTGCGCGCGCGCTGGCTTTAGCGGGCGCGCATGTTTTACTCGTTGGCCGCACGCAAGGCGCGCTGGAAGCGCTTTATGATGACATTCGCGCCGAGGGAGGCGATGCCACAGGCGTACCGATGGATGTCACAGACGGCGACGCGCTTGACCGATTGGGCGCCGCCATCGCCGATCGTTGGGGGCGGCTCGATCTTTTGGTCGGCAATGCAGGTGACTTGGGACCGATCACGCCGGTCAGCCATATCGCGCCGGACGCTTTTGAAAAAACAATGGCGGTGAACGTCACCGCCAATGCGCGGCTTATTCGCGCCATGGAGCCATTATTGTTGCAAGCCGAGCATCCGCGTGCAGTTTTTGTAACCTCCGGCGCTGCCAGCAAAGCGCGGCCGTTTTGGGGAACTTATGCCACCTCGAAAGCCGCGCTGGATGCAATGGTTCGCACATGGGCGCACGAGCACGAAAACAATAAACTGCGGGTCAATCTTTTATCGCCCGGCCCCGTCCGCACGGCAATGCGCGCACAAGCCATGCCCGGCGAAGACCCTGACACGCTGCCCGCCCCTGCCGATGTCGCGCCACTATTTTTGGAGTTGTTGTCGCCGGCGCAAACGCGCACCGGCGAGATCATTGCATTTGAGCGCTGACGTCTATTTGTCTTGATAGGGATTTTTGCCTTTACGGACAAACAGGCGCACAGGCACACCGGCAAGCTCAAAGGTTTCGCGCAAGCCATTGACCAGATAACGCTGATAGCTTTCGGGCACGGCGTGGCCGCGGCTTGAAAAGGTTACAAAAGTCGGCGGGCGCGATTTCGCTTGGGTGATATAGCGCAATCGAACAGGCCGCCCTTTATCAGCGGGCGGCGGATGCCGCTCGGTTACCCCCGACAGCCAATTATTGAGCTTGGCCGTGCCGATGCGCGCATTCCAAATGGCATATTGCCTGACAATGGCCGGCATAAGCTGTTCCACGCCGTGCCCGGTTTCCGCCGACAGGGTAACTACAGGCACCCCGCGCAATTTGGGCAGGGCGCGCAGCAGCGTATCGTTGACTGTCTGGCGCACTTCTTGGCGGTCGAGTTTCAAATCCCATTTGTTAATGCCGATAATGAGCGCACGCCCCTCGCGTTCAACCAAATCCGCAAGTTGCACATCCTGTTTGTCAAACGGGCTGGTGGCGTCGATCAACAAAACCACAATTTCGGCGAATTTCACCGCACGCAGACCGTCGGCAACCGACAACTTTTCCAATTTTTCGGTCACGCGCGCCTTGCGCCGCATACCGGCTGTATCCCACAACGTCACCGGACGCCCCTTATCGGGCGCGCCCGCGCCGTGCCACACCCAGTTTACGGAAATGCTGTCGCGTGTAATGCCGGCCTCCGGCCCCGTCAGCAGTCGGTCAGTGCCCAATAGGCGATTGATCAAGGTCGATTTTCCCGCATTCGGACGGCCCAGAATGGCGACCCGTAAGGGGCGTTCGGGGTCGTCTTCGAACGGTGTTTCGGGGTCAAATGCCAGATCTTCTTCATCCAGCGACACCGCATCTGCGCCCGCATCGGCTTGCGTGTGGGCGGCAATCGCGTCGCGCAGTTGAGTGTATAGCTCGTCTGTCCCCTGCCCGTGTTCGGCTGAAAGCGCAATCGGCGTGCCCAGCCCCAGCTTGTAGGCTTCGTTATAGCCGGGCTCGCCCGCGCGCCCCTCGCATTTATTGGCCGCCAAAATCACCGGCACTTGGGTTTTACGCAGCAGACGGGCAAAAAACTCGTCTTCCGGCAAAAGCCCCACACGCGCATCGGTCAGCATCAACACCATATCGGCTTCTTCGATCGCGGCTTCGGTTTGCTCGCGCATGCGCGCCTGCAACGAGCCTGAACGCCCTTCTTCAAAACCGGCCGTATCGACAATCTGAAATCGTAAATCGCCCAGCCTCGCATCGCCGAAACGACGATCGCGCGTTACGCCGGGCTGGTCATCAACCAGCGCAAGCCGCCGCCCGACGAGGCGGTTGAAAAGAGTGGACTTACCCACATTGGGGCGCCCGACAATAGCCAGAACAAACGGTTGCATTGTCTTTTGTCCATGGTCGTTACCGACGTGCAATCAGGCTGCCGTCATCGGTTAAAAAATAAATTGTACCATCTGCCACGACAGGCGGCACATTGACTGGCTCGCCCAGATCCACACGCACTCCAATCGCACCGCTTAGAGGGTCAATCGCCAGCATTTCGCCGGTTGAGGACGCGACATAAATCATGCCGCCTGCCAATATCGGGCCTGTCCAATTAATGCGTCCTTCGCGGTCATCGGGATCTTCGAAGGCCGGCAACTGGCTCACCCATCGCACGCGCCCTTGCGCGCTCGACAAGCACACAAGCTGCCCGTCCATGGTTAGAACCAATATGAAATCACCCAAAATCCAGGGGGTTTCAATCGACCCAATATCTGCCGTCCAAATGCGTTCGCCGGTCCGCATGTCAATGCTGACCATGCGCCCGCCATGCGAGACGGCGAAAACCCTGTCGCCGTCAATAACGGGGCGTCCGACAATAGCGTTCAACTCCGACAAGGGCGTGATTTGGGTGGCACGACTTGTCAGGCTGTCCGACCAAGCCACGCGACCATTTAGGCTGTTCAGCGCGACAACTTCACCCGAGTTAAAACCGGCGACCACCATGCGTGCGTCAACCGCCGGACTGGTGGCTCCGATGACCGTTGCCAATTCGGTGATCGCCAAATGTTCCCACAGGCGACTGCCGTCTTCGGTCGACACCACTTGCAGACGGCTGTCGCGCGACACGACATAAAGGCGTCCGGCGCGGATCGTCGGCGCATTTGAAAACGGCACCGTATTGCGAATTTGCCAGATCACATCGCCCGTCTCCGCCGACAAAGCGGTGATTTCGCCAAACCCGGAAGTCACAAATACGCGGCCATTGGCATAAGCCAACCCGCCGCCAAAGCCGTCTTCGATTTCCACAGTGCGTTCACGCACACCGACAAAACGCGTCAGCCCGGGATTGGGCTCGGTGTCCGCTGCCGCAACCGATCGCCGCCAGATAAGTTTGCCCGTCACGGCATCAAGCGCCGATACGTCCAATTCGGCACCCAGCGCAAACACGCGTCCACCACCGACAACGGGCGGACTTTTAAGCCGCAGATCGTCAGTATTGCCCGATACCGCATCGACCTTGAACGCCTGTGCCGTGCCATCAAGCGCCAGATGATAGGCAGCGTGGCTGGCATAGCCGCCCGGGTTCGGCCACTCGCTGTTTCTGAAAATCGGCGGCAAATTAATCGCCTGTTCTTCAACCCGTGGATCGACCGCAAGCGCGCGCTCAAAATTCAACACCGATATGCGCTCACCGGCCAGCTTCGGCTTTTCGTCATCGCCGCAGGCGGCCAAAGACAAGGCAAGGGCAAAAACCGGCAGCGCTGGCTGCACGTGCGTTTTGACATAACGGGAAAACATGTTCATGGGCTTTTGACTTTCACAAGGTCTCGAAAAATAGCGTTTCGGTTATTCGGCGGCCTGCGACGGGCGCAATTTCGCTTCCACTTCACGCAGCATGATCTGTGCCCGTTGCTTGCTGAACGGAGTTGCGTCCGGATCGGCCAGTTGCTCGGCGTATAGCGCGCGCGCCTTTAAAGGCGCATCCTTGGTGAAATAGGCCAGCGCCAGAATATCGCGCGCAATCGGCCGCAGGGCATTGCCTTCGTCCAACAGGCGCGCCAGACGCGCGGCAATGTCATCGGCATTGGCCTTCTGGTTCACCAGCACAATGGCCGCTTGAAGACGCGCATAATCGCGCAAAGGGCGCGCCAGATCACCGCGCGCAGCCAAGGCATCAAACCCCGTTAAGGCTTGGGTCAAATCGCCATTTTCCGCCGCCGTACGCGCCGCACCAAAGGCGGCGAGCACGCCGTAACCATTGGCTTCCCGGGCCGCAAACGCATTGAACTGGTCAATCTTTGCGTCGCTGGTTTCCTCACTAATTTGTTCGAGCAGCGCCTCATAGCGCACCGACGCCGCCTCGTTTTGCGACTGCTGGTACGCGCGATAGCCGACAATGATAGCCACCAGCAAAACAATGCCAACCGCACCCCCGATGACCAGCAAACCATAGCGGTCCCACATGGACTGCCAACGGTCGCGGCGCAGATCGGCATCTACTTCGGCAAAAATATCACTCACGGGTTTGCTCCTTATTCGGCT
Organism: uncultured Rhodobiaceae bacterium; assembly: GCA_913051715.1. Classification (GTDB taxonomy): domain Bacteria; phylum Pseudomonadota; class Alphaproteobacteria; order RS24; family RS24; genus UBA7378. The sequence goes on along the minus strand of CAJXCG010000039.1, from coordinate 7,165 downwards.
TTTGGCTCTTCCTCGTCAGCCTTCATAGCATAGGTATGCTTTTGCTCAGGAAATTTTCTTGCCCGCACTTCTTGGGCATAGGCTTCCGCTGCACTGGCGATTTGCGCCCCCAGCGTGGCAAATTCCTTGACAAATTTTGGCACGCTGGGCGACAGCCCGAGCATATCTTCGGTCACCAAAATTTGCCCGTCGCAGCCGGGCGAGGCACCAATGCCAATGGTCGGCACGGGTATTTCAGCTGAGATTTTATCGGCCAGTTCCGCCGCCATTCCCTCCAGCACAATGGCAAATGCGCCCGCGCGCGCCAAGGCTTTGGCGTCTTCTTCAATTTGCGGCCATTCGGCGGCGCGCCGGCCTTGCGTTTTAAAGCCGCCCATCACATTCACATTTTGTGGCGTCAGACCAATATGGCCCATCACCGGAATACCCCGCTCGGTCAGATGCCGGACGGTGGCCTCCATGCGCGTGCCGCCTTCAAGTTTAACCGCTTGCGCGCCGGTTTCTTTGATGGCGCGCGCAGCATTATGGAACGCTTGCGCCGGGCTTTCTTCATACGTGCCAAACGGCAAATCAATCACCACCAGCGCCTTTTGAGACCCCCGCACCACGGCTGCGCCATGGGCAATCATCATTTCCAGCGTCACCCCCAGCGTTGTCTCCATGCCGTACATCACCATGCCGAGGCTGTCGCCAACCAGCAATAGGTCAACATGGGGATCGATTAACTTGGCCGTGTGCGCGTGATACGAGGTGAGGCAGACAATGGGATCATTGCCTTTGCGCGCTACAAGATCCGGTACCGTTAAGCGTTTGGCGCCCGCGTGAATTGACATGGAATTCTCCAGAACACCGCACCGCAAGTTCGGCTAAGTGGTGTGTGAAAACTGTAGATGAGCCGCGAAACCCACGTGCGAAAGCTAACCGAAATTACGCATAAGCGCAAATCACGAGGCGCGGCGAAGCTGGCTTATTTGGGGCGCGCTATCTCTCTCGGAAAGGCGCGCGCAGGTGTTCCAAAACTGGCGTGCTTCCCAGTCATTCATCGCCGGGTCGGCATTTGTCAGTTCCGCCTCGCCAAACACATTATGGTAATAGCTGCCATGTGCCAGATCGGGCTGGGTGGCGCAAATCAGGCTGGTCTGGGCACCCGCAACCGGATCAATGAACAAACGCCGCTTCATCGCCTGTGTCACCGCGCCCCCCGCGCCCAAATTGGTCGCTACAACCCCGGGATGCACAACAAACACATTGAGACGCGGATAACGCCGCTGCAATTCGCGCGCGACCCAGAAATTGCCAAGTTTGCTGCGGTTATAGGCACTTACGCCGCCCAGCGGCGTGTACCACCGAAAATCCGTCGAGCAGGTTTTCGAAAAAATATAAATGTCACCGGTCAGGACAATCACCCGCGCTTTTTCCGACAAACAACCGCGCAACAGCCCGGCGCGCAGAGCAAAGTGACCCAGCACATTTGTGCCGAAACTGATCTCATGCCCCTGGCGTGTTTCAGCATATTTGGTGGGCATGATCCCGGCATTTTCGATCAAAACATCCAACGGTTTGCGGCGAAAAATTTTGTTAATTTCTTGCACGGCGACGGCCACGCTATCGAGATCCCCAAGGTCGCACAACACGGGCGTAAACCGTTGCCTATCGTAGCCTTCGGCTTCGAGGGAGGTGATGAGCGCACGTAATTTCTTGCACGACCGGCCCGCGAGAACAACATGCGCGCCGCGCGTCAACAAACCCTCAACGGTCGCGCGCCCAATACCCGATGTCGGCCCGGTGACAAGCGCCGTTTTACCCTCAAGCAAGGGCACATCGGGGCACCACCGGACAGCATTTTTTTGCCCGGAGAAACACCCAACCATGCGCCTAATGGGGCGCGCGTCCAAGCGCGTTATCATTGCATCTCCTGTCATATTAACAGGTTACGCAAAAATCGCCCTATCGGTTTAAGTGACGGGTCAATTTAATTGGGCCGAGGTAATAAACATTGAAAACTTCTCGCACCAGACAAGCACCGCCGGATAGTCCTTGGCGTTCACCGAAGGCGGCACCCGCAGGCGAAAGTTTTCAAACGCCTTGATGTCGCCAACACGCACGCTCTGGGACTTTACAGCTTCAAAATCAGCCTTTGTGTCGACATATTTCGGCGTGAGATAGAGTTTGTAATCCGGCCCCGGCGTCACCCGCCCCTGCAATGTCATGTAGGTTTCGCCGTTTTCGACCGAATGGATAATTTCGCCCTCGCCGTAATGCAACGCATCGCTGCCTGGCAGATCGCGCACAAACCTGCCGCGACGTTCAGCGGCGGCGCTGGCGCTGGCCAGCACGCTTTCATCAGCGCCCTCGCCGGCGATAATGATCGGCAGAAAATAAACGCCAAGCCCAAACCCGGGAATAAGACCGAGCAGACCCTCAACAATAAGACCCACCAAGAAAGGTTTTCTATTCATGTTTTTGTTTCCTTTATTCATGACTTTTTGATGACTTTTTTTCATGACCTTTTGATGACATGCATCTTCTTGATGACATGCATCTTCGCAAAACGCGCATGACACGAACGCCGTTAGCTAACGGGGACATCGCATCACGCCCCGAACACTAAACTGCAACCCAAAAACACGCCTACAGAATTTTGAACCCGATTTGCGCCGACACCATATTAAAAGCGTAAATGCATAAGGCCGTTAAAACAAGGCTCACCAACACCGCAGCGTAAAACCCGAATTTGGTGATGACATAAGGAAACACGACAAACATGGGCAAGGTCGGCAGCACAAAAAACAAAGTGTAGCTGATATGGTTGGAAATTTTTTCCGAAGATGCACCCTCGTAATACATCCACATAATGATCAAAAATGTGGTGAGGGGTAAGGCCGCAATCAGGCCGCCAAATTTATCGCTTCTTTTTACAATTTCTGTCACCAGCACAATAATGCCGGCGGTCAAAAACAGTTTTGTCAGAAAAAACATCACGTCGCCGCATCCTAATTGCGCGGTTGCGCGCCCAAACGCCAGCCGCGCGGGGAAGAAAGTTTGATGTGGCTGCCCTTGAGCGAGGCCTTGGGCAGGTCGTATAAATCATCCATATCGGCGCTGATTGAGCGCGCGGTCAGAATTTTTGAAATCTTGCCGACAGGCGCAAATAATTTGTTCACGCGGTCGCGCTCGCGCGCGTTCAAGGCGCGATATTCGCGTTGCAAAACTTCCAGACACCAAATGCGGTAATAAGTCGTTTTGGTGCGCGGGAAGCTGTGGTTTTTACCCTTAAAATCAAAGCGTTTCTTGCCGTCGCGATAGGCTTGTGAATTGGCCTGCAAATACGGCAGATAATCATTGGCAATGCGATCCAGAAGCGGCGTCCAGTGTGCGCCCTTCGGAAACACCCATTTTTGTGCGGCACCCAGATCGCGCGCTTTTGTGTCCCACAAGCGCGCCAACCATGCATAGGTGTGGGGGGCTTGGGCGCGCATAACCTCCGCCGGGTCGGGATCATTTCCGAAATGGCGGAACATCGACGCGAAATAGCCAAAATCTGCAGCGCTTGGATGGCTGCCAAGGATGAAGGGTTGCTTGGCGAAAACCGCTTCCAAAAATTCCAATTCCTCGAAATACATGTCCCGCACGGCATCGGAATTGGCTTGGGTCATGCCATCGCCCCAAAGCCATTCGCGCGACTGGCGTTGGGCAAAGTACCACCACAGGGCCGGGGCACCCAGCGCACCGCGCATAATCTGCGTGCCCAGCGCGCGCCGCGAGACGGGCGGCATCCAGCGCCACCACATGGCAGGACGCCACAGCCATTCATCGCCATAATCTTCAAGCAACAGGGAGATAAACCCCAACGCTTTATTTTTTGGGGTGATCGAAATGTCGGGATACACCGTCTCGAACCATTGAATTGTCGGCGTGGTGTCGTACAGCCATTGACGCTGTGCGGTCTCGATAGCCGGCATTTTTTTGATGCCCGTATGAAAAAAAACCTTGCCGAGATTATACCCGTTGACATGCTCGTGGGGGATATCTTTGTAGCGCAAATAGGCTTCCAATTTGCCGGTGAAATAGGAAATATTCACGCCGTGTAACTGATACGGCGCATTTGGATCTTTTGGTTTCACAGACTCGCTCCGTTTTCGACCGTCATTTACTCGTCGGCTTGGGAAAATTGCCCGTCATACAGCGCCACAAGCTCCTTGTGGCTGATACGCCGTGTGCCAGATTTCCTACCCAGAAAATAGACCGCGGAGGATGCGTCAAAAAGCGATTTTTTGCTTTCCAACAGCGCAATAGGTCGCATCAGCAGCCCCATTGCCACCCCGAACAGGCGCGCGACCGTGCGGGCGCGAAACACCGACCAAGCAAGATAACGCACCGCCCAAGCCATCACGACACCGGGGCCTTGCAGCCCGCCAAAATCAATCGCCTCAAAATCCCGAAATAAATATCGGTGCCCCAGCACCGTGAAGCGCGTGAAGTCATACGCGCCTTCGTGAACCTGCTGCATGAAAGGCGTCTCCGCATAAACAACGCCGTCGGGTGCCAGAACACGGCTGATCTCGGCGACAACAAGCTGCGGCTCGACGACATGTTCCAGCACGGCCTGTATCCAGACGCCATCATAATAGCCGCTTTGCAGCGGCAGATAATGCGCGTCGCAAATCACATCGACCGTGGGCGAGGCGTAAATATCGACGCCATGCACCTCAATGGCACTGTCGCGCCACAACGCTTCGGCCCCAACGCCCGTCGTGCCCGAACCGATGACCAGCACTTTCGGGGCGCTATTTTTTTTCAACACCTGTGCAATGAAACGATCGCAATTTGCGCGCGTATGATCTATGCCCCCGATCAGGCGAAATTTTAGCGGCGCATAGCGGCTGGCGGCGCGGTCAACATAAACCTCACCAAAATCGGCCGAACACACCGTATCGCACCGCGTTTCACTGATGAGCACAGGCACATTATTGGCTTTCGCAAATTGCCGCGCGCCGCGCGCATGTTCGCAATCAGTTTGCACGCAAGCATAGCCTGTTGCGGTTTCTTGCAGCGGTTTTTTCAGCATGCAGGGGCAGGTAAGCGGCAGCTCTTTGGTCATTTTTCTGCCCCCTCACTCCGCAGTTTTTTCGAGCATGAGGCACTGATAATAAACATTTCTTTGGTTTTCAGGCATTCTCGTGAAATGTTTGGAATAGTTCTGCCGGCGGCTGACTTTTTTGACCCGCCAATTATGCGCCGCGCACACGGCTTCAAATTCGGAGAAGGCAATAATATGCAAATTTTCTTCCCCGATTTTGTGTCCCAGAGTGGGTGGGGTCAAAGACTGAACGGCACAAAATGATGCCGCGCCATCGAGAAAGGGGGTTCTGGCGATGTAGACATAGTCATTGCCGAGCCTGTCAAATGTTGCAAACAGGCTTTTCCAATCTTCGATATACTGCAAGGTGGAAATCAGCAGAACAATGTCAAACTGCGATTTTGGGATCTCGCTCAAAAAATTGATCTCGGCCGGCGAAAATATCGTTTTTCCGAAGGCGGCCTGTTTTTCACTGTCCAAAATGCAATAGGCGCCGGGCTGCACGTTCACCCCGTCCAATTTCAGTTGGTAATAATTGTCGCCCCAACCGCCACCAATATCCAGAACGCTGGCCCCGGCGGAGATTTTTCTCTCGAGATGCGACGGCACCAAAGTCCTGAAGTCACGCCCGATCACGCGCTTGGCTATTTTCTGTAATTTTTTGATGCCGTTATCCAGCGGCGACGCATCCCTTATTGAGTGATAATAGTTTTCGCAATGCACCAACCAGGCATCGGAAGAAAACCCGCCTTGGGATATTGCCTGAAATCCATCAAAAGGGCCCCAGAAATACGGCTGGGGCGAGATGCCGCCGACCGGCGTCGTATCCCGATTTTCCACTTTCAAATCTCCCGATCGAAACGACCTGTCAAATCGGATCGCCGCCGAGCACCGCCGGTGTCTCACAATAGGTTTTCAAAATATAATCCCTTTGTGTTCCAAGTCGGTCGGTCACAACATTTTGCAGCTGCGGAATTTGCGAACACGCCGCGAACATCGCAAGCATACCCTCATTTTGCTTGGTGCGCGGCATGATTTCCGGCGACGCAGGTATAACCGCCATACTCATGGTCGCCCAATAAATATCGGCTGCGGAAATGGCATCCCCTACAAGATATTTCGAGCCGCGTTGTTCTTGCGCCTTTAGCCTCTCGTCAATAATGGTGACAATTTCAGCCATTTTATCGGGAGCATTTGCACTGGCTTCCGCGCTATAGCCGTATTTTCGGCCCAGAGGCCCGTCCGACAAAATACGCATATTCCACACCAAACCGTCTTCGCCCAAAACGATGGCGCTCAGCCCGAACATTTCAATCCGGGCGTTATAATCGGCGGGAATGAGAGCCGGACTGTCAGCGGCGCCGATGCGCTCAGCCAATGCAAGTTGCTCGGTCCAATTGCTTCGCGGGCGCTCATCATTATGGAACATGGTGGGCAGGCTGGTCTGGCGGGTCAGTTCGTAAAGGCGCGCCTGACGGTCTTCGCCGGTTTGTTTGTCAATACCCATGAACGGATGCAAAGCCCTGATCAGGGGGATTTTTTTGACATAGCAAATATTCTTCAGCGCCTCGGCAAATAGCGCCTGCATGCCCGGAATGAAGGTAACCCGCGTGCCGGTTGTCATCTGCGCGGCTTCTTCGAGCGGGATGAATTCCGGGCTTTTTGACTGATCGTTCATGACTGTCTCCTATGAAAAGTAATCTTGTTTCAACGCAGCACGGTGCCCCTAAGCCAACGCGCGATACCCCTTTAATTCTATCAAATAACCGCTGGGACATTTCAAATAGATTTTTTGCCGCAGATGCGACGTACCTTCGCCCCCATGCAACCCGCCACTGCCTGCCAAATCTTTGCGGTTAATTGCGCTGATCATCGCCTCGAATTTCGCCGCCGACGCCAATTTTTGGTTCACCCCTGGTCGCGCGGAAGGAATAAAAGCGATGTCGCGGCAAGGAATGACCCAGCCGCCATAATTATGGAGACCGATGCCAAACCCATGCCGGCAGCAAATAACAAGCCACCCACCCAAGGCCCGACAACCGCGCCGCCACGTCCCAAGCCGAGCACCAAGATCGGAAGAGCGTC
>CAJXCG010000038.1 GCA_913051715.1 uncultured Rhodobiaceae bacterium | reverse complement strand
GGCCATATTGGTGTCGATGGTTACCGCGCCGGGCCCCCCGGCCAGTCCGATAATCTGGGCTTCCTGCTCGTGATAGCGCGCGTTCAGGACGTTGTGTTCGATTTTTTTCTGCTTCAGCGCCGCCGACAGGGTTTCGGATTTTTCAATGCTTGTCGTGCCGACCAGCACCGGCTGGCCGCGCGTCTGGCACTCAATCACGAGTTCAATGATCGCGTCATTTTTTTCTGCCGCCGTGCGGAAAATCGCATCGTCTTCGTCGAGGCGGGCAATTTCCGTATTGGTCGGAATTTCCACCACATCAAGCCCGTAAATATCCATAAATTCTTCCGCTTCGGTCAGCGCCGTGCCGGTCATGCCCGACAGCTTGTCATAGAGGCGGAAGTAATTTTGGAAGGTCACGGACGCCAGTGTTTGATTTTCGGGCTGGATGGGCGTGCCTTCTTTGGCTTCGAGTGCTTGGTGCAAACCGTCGGAAAAGCGGCGGCCTTCCATCATCCGGCCGGTAAATTCATCAATAATAATGACCTGTCCGGCATCGCCCGCCCCGCGCACAATATAGTCGCGGTCTTTTTGAAACAGTTGATGGGCGCGCAACGCATTGGTGACATGATGGACAAGCGTGACATTTTGAATGTCGTAAATCGAACTTTCGGCGTCCAAAAGCGCGGCGCTGCGCAAAAGCTCTTCCATATGCTCATTGCCGAGATCCGTGAGCGAAACCGAACGGGTTTTTTCGTCGATTTCATAATCATCCGGCACCAGATTGGGGATCAGACGATCAATGCTGACATATAAATCGGAGCGGTCTTCGAGCGGGCCGGAAATAATCAGCGGTGTGCGCGCTTCGTCGATCAATATCGAGTCGACCTCATCGACAATGGCAAAGGCATGACCGCGCTGCACCATTTCATCCAGCGTGTATTTCATATTGTCGCGCAGGTAATCGAAACCCAGCTCGTTATTCGTGGCGTAGGTGACATCGGCGGCATAGGCGTTTTTGCGCGCTTCGTCGTCCATATCGTGTTTGATGCATCCAACGCGCAAACCCAGAGCTTCGTGCACGCCGCGCATCCAGTCGGCGTCGCGCTCGGCGAGATAATCGTTCACCGTCACCACATGCACGGGCGCGCCGGTCAGCGCGTTGAGGTAGCAGGGCAGTGTTGCGACCAGCGTCTTGCCTTCGCCGGTTTTCATTTCCGAGATTTTGCCGTCATGCAGCGCCATGCCGCCAATCAGCTGCACGTCATAATGGCGTTGGCCCAGCGCACGGCGCGCGGCTTCGCGCACGGCGGCAAAGGCTTCTTCCAGCACATCATCCAGTGTTTCGCCGTTTGCCAAACGCGCTTTCAAACCCGCTGTCGTAGCGCGCAAATCATCGTCGGACAGCGCTTCAAAATTTGGTTCCAGCGCGTTGATACGCACGACGCGCGCCTGATAGGATTTCAGCTTGCGCTCATTGACCGAACCGAACATCCGGCGGGCAAGGCTTTGTAATCCAAGCATAGACAATCTCCAGCGCAATTTTGACCGCGCGTGATACGCGATGTGTTTGATGTAAGGGGCAAGGCCGCGTGTGTCAATCGACCCGCCCCCACTAAGCTTGTGTTGCGAAAAGCTCTTGTTTGGCGCGCATGACCCGTTCAATATGCCAGCAACATAGAAAAGGACAATTTATGCTACTTCACCAGGGTCACCCGATAAGACAGATTTTTCGCGCCCGTCTCCTCACTTGTCTGACCATTGTTTTTGTGTCGGGCCAAGTCGCACAAGCGCAAAAACAACTGCCCGAAGGCACGGTCGCAACCGTTGACGGGATTGCGATTACCTATAATGACGTTTCGCTGGTCGAAGATGAATTAATGGCCGTGTATGGGCAGTTGCCCGAAGAACAGCGCTTTCAAACTCTGGTCGGGTATATGGTCAATCGCATTCTCGCTTCCGAGGCAGCCAAAAAAGCGGGCCTCGCCGATGACGCCGATGTCGCCAAACTTAAAGCCTTTATGGAACGCAAAGCGCTGCAAGATGTTTATATTGCAAAAATGCTGATGGAGCGCGTTGGCGAAGACGACGTCATCGCCTATTACGATAAAGAGATTAAAAACGGCCCCGTCGAAGAAGAGGTGCGCGCGCGTCACATTTTGCTCGATAATCGCGAAGCGGCTGATGCGGTTGTGGTTGACCTCAATGCGGGCGCTGATTTTGCTGCGCTTGCCAAGGAACGCTCAAAAGGGCCGTCCGGCCCGTCGGGGGGCGATTTGGGATATTTCAGCAAGCAATCCATGGTGCCGGCTTTTAGCGAGGCAGCGTTCAAACTTGCCGCCGGTGAAACATCACCGCCTGTGCAGACCCAGTTTGGCTGGCATGTGATCCGTGTCGAAGACAGGCGCAACCGTCCGGTGCCGCCGCTCGAGCAAGTGCGCGACCAGATTTATCAATTACTGATCAGCGAAGCCCAACGCGATATTTATGACGAAATGCGCGCCAAGGCTGCGGTTGACCTTGTCAATATGCCGCGCCTGTCGGAGTAAAATCCATGTCGGATGACCTGCCCGTTTCGCCATTTGCACCGCAAGCGTTTCCGCCCTTGCCGCCGATTGCGGGCATGCATGTTTTTGCCGCGCAAACGGGCGTCAAATATACCGGGCGTCCTGATTTTCTGCTGGCTGAATTTTCCCCGGCCGCGCGTGTCGCCGGGGTTTTCACCTCGTCCAAAATGCCCTCGGCGCCGGTCGATTTGGCGCGTCAAAATCTGGCTGCGGGCCGTGGGCGTATTCGCGGGCTGGGTGTCAATGCGGGCAATGCCAATGCGTTTACGGGGGCCGCTGGCGCGCGCGCGGCAAACCGGACGGCTAAAGCTCTGGCAAAACGTCTCGGCGCGGCCGATACGGAAATATTTCTGGCGTCAACCGGCGTGATCGGTGAAACGCTGGATCCGGCACCTCTCGTGGCGGCGATAAGGTCTTCTACCTTTGACCTCGAAGCAATCTCGGACTGGCCCGGTGCGGCGCACGCCATTATGACGACCGATACTTTTGCCAAAGGGGCCACGCGCACGGCAAAAATCGGCAAGCAGAACATCCGCATCAACGCCATCGCCAAAGGTTCGGGCATGATCGCGCCTGATATGGCTACCATGCTGGCCTTTGTGTTTACCGACGCGGCCCTGCCCGCCCGGCTGCTGCATCCCTTGCTTTTGGAAGCGACGCAAAAAAGTTTTAACGCCATCACGGTCGATGGCGACACCTCGACATCGGATACATGTCTGCTGGTGGCGACGGGTGCCAAACCAATCGACAGCCCCGCCATACGCCGCCTCGACGATCCGCGCCTCGCGCAATTTCGCAAAGCTCTGACGGATGTGATGCAAGATGTCGCCATTCAGGTTGTGTGCGACGGCGAAGGCGTTAGCAAGCTGATGACTGTCGATGTTTCCGGCGCGCTCGATGATGGGGCGGCACGGCGCATCGGGCTTGCCATTGGCAATTCGCCGCTGGTCAAAACCGCGATTGCCGGCGCGGATGCAAATTGGGGACGCATTGTTATGGCGGTTGGCAAATCCGGCGAGGTTGTCGACCGCGACCGCTTGTCGATCGAGATTGGCGGCCATAAAGTGGCGCGGCGCGGGCGCGTGGTGCCCGGCTATGATGAAGCGCCCGTAGCACGCCACATGCAAGGCCAGCGCATACACATTGCCGTCGATGTCGGCGCGGCCAACGGCAAAGCTAAAGGGCGCACCCGCATTTGGGCCAGCGACCTGACGCATGGGTATATTTCGATCAATGCCGACTACCGAAGCTAAATCGCTCGTTCTGGTCGTTGCCTGCGCGCTGGTCGACGCCGATGGGCGCGTGCTGGTGGCGCAGCGCCCGGCGGGGCGTGCCATGGCGGGCATGTGGGAATTTCCCGGCGGCAAGGTCGAGGCCGACGAAACACCGGAAGCCGCATTGATACGCGAACTGGCCGAGGAACTGGGCATTGATGTGACGCATGAGTGTCTGGCGCCTTTGAGCTTTGCCAGTCATGGCTATGACAATTTTCATCTGCTCATGCCGCTTTACGTTTGCCGCAAATGGTCGGGCACGGTCACGGGGCTTGAGGGACAAAATCTGAAATGGGTTTTCCCGCGCGCGCTTTATGATCTCGACATGCCACCGGCAGATCTGCCGCTTATCGCAATGTTACGCGATACGCTATAATTTGCGTTCGACCGTGCCTAACGCTGCGGCAAGGCTGGCTTTCGCGCTGCCGGGTTTGAGCGGTTGTTGCTGGCTTTCATGCGGTGCCCAGCCGGCCAAATAACACATGTCAAAGACGGCGCGGCACTTGCCGTCTTCGCGGCGTTCCAAATCGGCATAAATTTCACAAGCCCGCATCAGCACATCGCGGCGCAGCGTCGCGGCCACGCGCGCCGTCAAAACATTGCTCTCGCCCATGCCCTGCAAATCGTTCAAAAGGTCGATCGGCGTCGGGAAATAAACCTCGATCGGCAGAGCGTCGGCGACCGGCAGGGCAAAGCCCGCGCGCTGCAATAATGCGCCAAGATCGGCCAGATCGGGGAACGGGTGCACATGGGGCCGCACGCCAGGCAACAATTCGGTTTCGGCGGCAACCAGCGCGTGGCGCAGACTGTCCAATGTGCGCCCGCCCGGCAGTGCGGCGAGAAACAAACCGTCGGGTTTTAAGATTTGGCGGATTTGTATGAGTGTGCCGGGTAAGTCATTGACATGATGCAACCCCCATAAAGCCACCACCACATCGAGGCTGGCTTCGGCAAATGGCAGGCGTTCTTCATCGCATACCAATCCGCGCCCGTCTTCGGGCACAAGGGTTGCGCTCAGATCGGCGTGATACAGCGTGTCGATATGCGCCGCATCAAGGGCGGCATTAAGCACGCCGCCGCTGCTGCCCAGACACAGGCCGTGCGAAAATTTGCGCGCGATACCGGCGAGGCGGTCACCCAGTTCGTTTGCAATATGGCGCAGCAGAAAATCATGCGCCCCAAAGCCACCTTTCGGGCCTGCCGCGCGCGCGCGGTTGCGCGCCAGCCTTTGCCGATCAAAAATCTGTGGGACATTATCTGCCATCGCGTGCAATATGGCATTTGTGGACGAAAAAACAAAAATAAACCTGCCGCAATTTCTGGCGTCGCTGGTCGATTTTATCATTCCGCCTGCCTGTCCGGTGTGCCGCGAGCTGGTTAGCGGCCATGCGGGTGTGTGTGCAAGCTGCTGGCGCGATCTGGACTTCATCACGCCACCCATTTGCTACCGTACAGGCGTGCCGCTGGCCGAAGACCCCGGCCCCGAAGGCGCCGGTCTTGCGGCTATGATACGCCCGCCGCCATATCATCGCGCGCGCGCCGCGCTGGCATATTCCGGCGTTGGCGCGCAACTGATCCGGCGCATGAAATATAGCGATCAAAGCGAACTCGCGGCCATGTTGGCGCCCTTGGTCATGCGTGCGGCGACGCCGTTATTTGCCGCCGCCGACCTCATCGTGCCCGTACCGATGCATCGCTGGCGTCTGGCGCGCTGCCGCTTCAACCAGTCGGCGGAGTTGGCGCGCGCCCTGTCGCGGCTATCCGGCGTGCCGATGCAGGTGCATATTCTCGAAAGCCACCGCGCAACGGCCCAACAAGTGGGGCTGACGCGGGCGGCGCGGCGGTCAAACTTGCGCGGTGCGTTTCGCGTGCGCGCCGACGCCAAAGCACAAATTGCGGGTCGTCATGTGTTGCTGGTTGACGATGTGTTGACCACCGGCGCAACGGTTGAGGCATGCACCCGCACATTGCTGCGCGCAGGCGCGGGCGAGGTCGATGTCGTGACTTTGGCGCGGGTTGTTATGCCTGAAACTTTGCCTGTATGATGATCGCATGACCGAGTTAAAAGTTGCCTGCGTCCAGCTATGTTCGGGATGCGACCCCACAGACAACATGGCTGAGATCGACCGGCGGGTCAGATTGGCTGCGGCGGCGGGCGCGCGCCTTATTGCCTTGCCGGAAGCGTGCACGTTTATGGAAAAAACCCGCGCGGCGATGCGCGCGCGCCTGTTCACCGAACACGCTAGCCCGGAGGTGGCGGCGTTTGCCGATTTAGCACGCACGCTTGGCGTTTGGGTGCTGGCCGGATCTCAGTTTTTAGCCGACGCCGATGGCGCGGCGGTTAATCGGTCACTGGTTTTTGCGCCCGATGGCAATATTGCCGCGCGCTACGACAAAATACACATGTTCGATGTCACCCTGCCCAATGGCGAGGTGCACGCCGAGTCGCAAAGTTACAAACCCGGCACCACTGCCAGCCTGGTCGATGTGGACGGTGTGCGCCTCGGCTTGTCGATCTGCTACGATATGCGTTTCCCGGCCATGTATCGCGCATTGGCGCGGGCGGGCGCGCAAGTCTTGTCGGTGCCCAGCGCGTTTACCCAAGTGACGGGCGAAGCGCATTGGCATGTGTTATTGCGCGCGCGCGCCATTGAAAACGGGGCCTATGTGCTGGCTCCGGCGCAGCACGGCAAGCATGAAAACGGACGCCAAACATTCGGCCACAGCCTGATCGTCGACCCGTGGGGCACGGTGGTGGCCGAAGCGGGTAATGGCGACGATTTTGTCATGGCGGAGCTGGATATGCGCGCGGTCGACAAGGCCCGAACCGCGCTGCCGGTTTTCGACCATGGGCGCGGATTTTCGTTATCCGATACGGGCGAGGCGGTGCATGATTAAATATCGTCTTATCTGCGACCAAGGCCACGAGTTTGACGGATGGTTCAAATGCAGTGCGGCGTTTGAAGACCAATGTAAATCCGGCCAATTATCATGCGCGGTTTGCGGCTCGGCCAAAATCAGCAAAGCGATTATGGCACCGGCGCTGGCGCGCGTGCGCGGCGATTTGACGTCGCGCGAAGACCGCGAAAAACGCGCACTGGTCGACAAGCTGATCGACCATGTGGAGAATGATTTTGGCTATGTCGGCAAGGATTTCGCCGACGAAGCTCGCAAAATTCACAATGGCGAGGCGCAAGCGCGCGAAATTTACGGCGAAGCAACATTGAACGAGGCGCGCGATCTGTTGACCGAGGGCGTGCCCGTGGCACCGCTGCCTAAACCGCCCCACAAAAAAGACTGACGTAAAAAAAGACTGGCGCAAAAAAGGCTGGCGCAAAAAAAATTGGCGCAAAAAAACTGGCGCGAACAAATAATATTCAGGCGGCTTCGGGCTTGCGGGCAATGCCCATATAATTGACCCCGAGATCGCCGCTGCGCTGCCATTTGTTCAACAGCGGGTTGAAGGACACCCCGCTGAGGCGCACCATATCGAGGCCGCTGGCCCGGGTCATGTCTTCCAATTCGCGCGGCGTGATGAATTTTTCCCAGTCATGCGTGCCCTTGGGCAGCCAGCCCAAAACATATTCCGCGCCCACAATCGCCAGCGCGTAAGCCTTCAAGGTGCGGTTGAGTGTGGCGAGGAACATAATGCCGCCCGGCTTTAAAAGCGTGCTGCACTGGTCGATAAAAGCCGGCGGGTCAGCCACATGTTCGATGACTTCCATGTTCAAAATAACGTCAAAGCGTCGATCGGTCTCGACCAGCGCGGCAGCGGTGGTGGCCTGATAATCAATGTCCAGATTTTGTTCGGCAGCGTGAATGGCGGCTGTCTTGATGTTTTCCGGGCTGGCATCAGCGCCGGTGACGTTTGCGCCCAGCCGACACATTGGTTCGCTCAGCAAGCCGCCCCCGCAGCCAATATCCAGAAGGTCAAGTCCGGCAAAAGGGGTGGCGCTTTGGGCTTCAAGCCCTTTGAAATGGCAAACCTCACGGCGGATATAGTCGAGCCGCACCGGATTGAATTTGTGCAGGGGCCGGAATTTCCCGCGCGGATCCCACCATTCGGCGGCCATTGCGGAAAATTTGGCAATTTCGTCCGGATCGACGGTTTCGACGGGTTTTTGCATCGGTGTTTTCCTTTGCGCCGGCGTTCAGGTTGTTGCCATTACGCCGCAATATCGTGTAAGGGTTGCCGCGCATCAAACATGTCGGCACCTAACATTTATATAGGCCGTATGCCGACGAAGGGAAACGAGCGCGTCATGGCACGTATCGTGATGAAATTCGGTGGCACGTCGGTTGGGGATATTGCGCGTATCCGCAATGTTGCCGCGCATGTGAAGCGCGAAGCCGATGCCGGACATGAGGTGGCCGTCGTCGTGTCGGCCATGGCGGGCGAAACCAACCGGCTTGTTGAACTGACCCGCGATATTGCGCGTCTGCACGATGCGCGTGAATATGATGTCGTGGTGTCGGCGGGCGAACAGGTCAGCGTTGGTCTGCTGGCGATGGCCCTGCAAGATATTGGTGTGGCTGCGCGCAGTTGGCTGGGCTGGCAAATTCCGGTTGAGACGAGCGATGTGCATGGCGCGGCGCGCATTACGCATGTCGATGCAAGCGCGATTACAGCTCTGTTTGACGAAAAACGCGTGGCGGTCATTGCCGGATTTCAGGGTATTTCACCTGCCGGTCGGCTGACCACGCTGGGGCGCGGCGGTTCTGATACCAGCGCCGTGGCGGTGGCTGCGGCGATCAATGCCGACCGCTGCGATATTTACACCGATGTGGACGGGGTTTACACAACCGACCCGCGACTGGTGCCACAGGCCAGCAAGCTGGAACGCATCAGCTATGAAGAAATGCTGGAAATGGCGTCGCTGGGTGCAAAAGTGCTGCAAACACGGTCGGTGGAACTGGCCATGACCCAGCATGTGCGCCTGCAAGTGCGCTCGAGTTTTGACGCGCCTGACGCGCCGCAGCCCGAAAACGGGCTTGCAGGCACGCTGATTTGCAATGAGGATGAGATTATGGAACAGGAAATTGTCAGCGGTATTGCTTACGCGCGCAGCGAGGCAAAAATTACCTTGCTGGGCGTTGCCGACCAGCCGGGCATTGCCGCGCGTATTTTTGGGCCGCTGGCCGATGCCAGTATTAATGTCGATATGATTGTGCAAAATGTTGCCGCCGATGGTGCGAAAACCGATGTGACTTTTACTGTCTCGCAGGATGAACTGGAACGCACTATGGATGTCATTGCCCAAATTCGCGATGATATTGACTGCGCCGATGTCAACACGTCCCCCGATATGGCAAAAATTTCGATCGTCGGTGTTGGTATGCGTAGCCATGCGGGTGTGGCGCAGAAAATGTTTACCGTGCTGGCAGATAAGGGCATTAATATTCACGTTATTTCCACATCCGAAATTAAAATTAGCGTGCTGATCGACAGTGATTATGCCGAGCTTGCCGTGCGCGCGCTGCACGGTGCTTATGGTCTCGACGACGAAACCGTCGACGCATAGCGCAAAACGAAGGCAGACCGATGCCGTTGACACTTGAAGGCCCCAGAATTTTATTGCGCCGTTTGCGTCAGGTGATGGCCGATGGCGGCGACCGGCAGACCCGGCTCGACAAAATTGTCGAATTGATTGCAGCCAGCATGAACGCGGCTGTGTGCTCGGTCTATCTGAAGCGTGGGCGCGAGGCGCTTGAGCTTTGCGCCACCGAAGGGCTGAACCCCGATGCCGTGCACCAAACCGTCTTGCGCGTCGGCGAGGGTCTGGTTGGCGATATTGCCCAGCACGCGCGACCGCTCAATTTGTCCGATGCGGCCGCGCATCCGCGCTTTGTGTACCGACCGGAAACGGGCGAGGAAAACTACAAATCCTTTGTCGGTGTGCCGGTTTTGAGCGGCGGCAATGTAACCGGCGTTCTGGTGGTGCAAAACGTGACCCCGCGCAGCTTTGTCGATGAAGAAGTTGAGGCGTTGCAAACCGTCGCCATGGTGCTATCGGAAATGCTGACCGCCAGCGGCGAGGCCCAAGCCGAGCCGGCCCTGCCGCCGGAAGCGGCGCGGCAATTTTCCGGCATTGGCCTGACCGACGGCATGGCAATGGGCCATATCGTATTGCACGAGCCGCGCATCGAAGTGACCAAGCTGATCGGCGATGATCCGGACGAAGAAATGCGTCGGCTCGAAGCTGCGATTTATGATTTGCGCCGCAATGTGGATCAAATGCTTGCCACCGATGATGTGTCGCATGCGGGCGAGCATTTGGCGGTGCTGGAAGCCTATCGCATGTTCGCCAATGATCGCGGCTGGTTGCGGCGGATGCAGGATAAGGTACGCACCGGCCTGACAGCCGAGGCCGCGGTGGAAAGCGTGAACAATGCCATGCGTGCCCGGCTCGGCGGCGAGCGCGATATTTATCTGCGCCAACGCCTGCATGATTTTGAAGACCTGTCCAACCGTCTGTTGCGGATTTTATCGGGGCGGGCGCAGCTTGCTTCCGACGACAAGCTGCCGCGCGACGCGGTCTTGGTGGCGCGCACCATGGGGCCAGCCGAATTGCTGGATTATGATCGCCGCAAATTGCGCGGGTTGATTTTGGAAGAAGGCGCGATGGGCGCCCATGTCGCGATTGTGGCGCGTGCGCTCAACGTGCCGATGATGGGCAGCGTGCGCGGCATTGCCGATATTGCCCGTGACGGTCAGGAAGTTATTCTGGATGCCGACCAAGCCGAGGTGCATGTCAATCCGCCCGCCGATATTGTTGACGCCTATTCCAATCGTGCGCGTTTGCGGGCGCGGCGTCTGAAACGCTATGCGCGGTTGCGCGGTCTGCCGGCCGTGACCCGAGACGGGGTTCGTATCCGGCTTGATATGAACGCCGGCCTTTTGGTCGATGTTGAAAGAATCGACGAGAGCGGGGCGGATAATATCGGCCTGTTCCGCACGGAATTGCAATTTATGGTGGCGGCGCGGCTGCCGCGCCTCAAAGAACAGCAGGCGGTTTACGAGCGCGTGCTCAAAGATGTTGGCGGGCGTAAAGTTGTGTTTCGCACGCTGGATATTGGCGGCGATAAAGTATTGCCCTATCTGCGCTCAAATCAGGAAGAAAACCCTGCCATGGGCTGGCGCGCCATGCGTATGGCGCTGGATCGGCCCGGCTTGATCCGCTATCAGCTGCGCGCTTTGTTGCGCGCGTCGGCGGGGCGTGAATTGTCGATTATGTTCCCGCTCATCACTACCGTAGCCGAGTTTGAGGCCAGCCGTGCCCTGCTCGATTTGGAGGTCGCGCGGCTGGCAAAATTTGGGCACCCCGGGCCGGAGCGCATCAAGGTGGGCACCATGCTGGAAGTGCCCGCGCTCGTCTGGCAGCTCGATCAGCTTTTGCCGCGAATCGATTTTCTGTCAGTCGGCACAAATGACTTAATGCAGTTCTTTTTTGCCGCCGATCGGGGCAATCCGATGATGGGGACGCGCTATGATCTGTTGAGCCCGGCACCGTTGCGTATGTTGGATCATGTGCGCGATATGTGCGCGCGCCACGACGTTCCGGTATCGCTGTGCGGTGAGCTTGGCGGCAAGCCGCTTCAGGCAATGGCTTTGCTGGGCATTGGTTTCCGCCAGTTTTCCGTGCCCTCGGCAGCCATCGGGCCGGTCAAACGCATGCTGCGGTCAGCGCACACGCAACGCCTTGAAGAAGAAGTGCGCGCGGCGTTGGACGCGCCGCATGCTGACTTGCGCGCGGCGCTTGAAAACATCGCCAATAGACAGGGTATCAGGCTGTGATATGTTACTGCAAACAACGGATTAATTTGAGTCATTGCTTATGAGCGAAACGGTAAACGATGCCCTGGATCTTGGAATTGGTGCGGCCCTGCGCGATGCGCGTGTCGCCCGCAATTTGTCGCTCGCCGAAATATCGGCGCTGCTGCGTATTCGTGAGGCACATCTGGAAGCGATCGAATTGGAAGATTTTGAACAGCTTCCGGGCAATGTCTATGCCATTGGTTTTATCCGCACCTATGCACAATATCTGGAATTGAATGACGGCGATTTGGTCATGCGCTTCAAAGCTGCCTCGGTCGATTCCGGCATTGCCGATATGGTGTTTGAGGAAGAAGAAGAAACCGAGCAAATTTCCGGTGCGCTGAAAATCAGCATGCTGGTTGTTGGGGCGCTGGTTGTTTATGTGCTGTGGCTGGTTGCGGGCGCGCAGGACGATGAAATTACCGTAAGCGCGGTTGTGCGCGCGCCGGTGGTGGAAGAACCCGCGGCACCGGTTCTGGCGCCCGCGCAAAGCGATGCGACGCCATCTGAAGCCGCGCCGGAGGTACCAGATGCGGGCAGCCCTGTCGACGCGCCAAACCAAGCTGTCGACCAGACTGTGGACCGGGCCGTCGACCAGCCCGTCGACCAAGCTGTTGACCAGCGTGTTGACCAAACAGCCACGGCGTCCGTCAGCCAATCTGTCGAAGTCCCCGCAGCGTCCAAAGTCGAGATCCGGGCTACGCGGCGCACCTGGATGCGCCTTGAAAACGCCCAGGGGCGGGTTTTGTTTTCAAGCGTTATTGACGAGGGCGAAGGCTTTGAACTGCCCGACGATATGAATTACATATTGGCGACGCGCGATGCGGGCGCGCTGACATATTTTGTCAACAATCAGGCCGTGGCACCGGTCGGGCGGCGTGGACAAATTCTGACCAACCGCAATTTGAAGCGCGCAGATATCGCGGCGCAGGCGCAATAATCAGGCGAAAGGCCACATATGCTGAGGCCGTGGCGACATATTGAAAGACGCAAAAGTCGACAGATTATGGTCGGCAAGGTGCCCGTGGGCGGCGATGCGCCGATTTCCGTGCAGTCGATGACCAACACGCCGACGCCGGATGTGGCGGCCACGGTCGGTCAAATCCGGCAGCTTGAAGAGGCCGGCGCCGATATTGTGCGCGTATCGTGCCCCGATGAAGCCTCAACCGCGGCGCTGGCAAACATCGTCAAGCAGGTTGAAGTGCCGATTGTTGCCGATATTCATTTTCACTATCGCCGCGCCATTGAAGCAGCCGAAGCCGGGGCCGCCTGCTTGCGGATTAATCCGGGCAATATTGGCGACGCGCAACGCGTCGGTGAAGTGGTGCGCGCGGCGCGCGACAATGGGTGTTCGATGCGTATCGGTGTCAATGCCGGATCGCTCGAAAAACATTTGCTGGAGCAATATGGCGAACCATGCCCCGAGGCCATGGTCGACAGCGCGCTTTACCATGTGGGCCTGCTGGAGGAGCACGGCTTTCGCGACTATAAAATCAGTGTCAAAGCATCGGATGTGTTTTTGAGCGTCGCGGCGTATCAACAACTCGCCGACGCCGTCGATTGCCCATTGCATATCGGCATTACCGAAGCGGGCAGCCTGACCAGCGGCACGGTGAAATCCTCGATCGGGCTGGGCAGCCTGTTATGGGCGGGTATTGGCGACACGCTCCGCGTGTCTTTGTCGTCGGATCCGGTAGACGAGGTGCGCGTCGGTTTTGAAATGTTGAAATCGCTGGGCTTGCGCCATCGCGGGGTGACGATTATCTCGTGCCCTTCTTGCGCGCGTCAAGGTTTTGACGTCATTGCGACGGTGCGCGAATTGGAACAGCGCTTGGCGCATATCACGCATCCGGTCACCATGTCGATTGTCGGTTGCGTGGTGAACGGCCCCGGCGAAGCGCGCGAAACCGATATTGGGTTTACCGGCGGCGGCCACGATCAGGGCATGGTGTATATTGCGGGACGCCCCGATCACAAATTGCCACATGCGGAAATGATCGACCATCTCGTCCGGCTTGTCGAGGACAAGGTGGCTACGCTGGAACCGGAAAACAGGGATTAGAACATGCTGCCTGTCGAGCGTCTTGACGCCATTATCGCGCGCGCCGAAGCGTTGCAGGAAGAGATGAACGCCGAACTGCCACCTGAGCGGTTTGTCGAACTGTCAAAGGAATATGCCGAGATCGACCCGCTGGTCAGCGCGATCAAAACCTATCGCGCAGCGCTGGCCGAGCGCGCGGAATTGGCAGACCTTGCCGACGGCGATGATGCGGAAATGGCCGAGCTTGCGCGTACTGAATTGGCAGAGCTGGAAACCCGCGTGCCGAAGATGGAGCACGCGCTTGAAATTCTCCTGCT
>CAJXCG010000037.1 GCA_913051715.1 uncultured Rhodobiaceae bacterium | reverse complement strand
GGCCTGATACAACCCGTGATAGTGAATGGCCTTAAAAAGGATTTGTTATGACCGCAGATTACAAAGTTGCTGATATCTCGCTCGCCGATTGGGGGCGCAAGGAAATCGCCATTGCCGAAACTGAAATGCCGGGCCTGATGGCACTGCGCGAGGAATATGGCGACGCGCGCCCGCTGGCAGGCGCGCGGGTAACGGGCTGCTTGCACATGACAATCCAGACGGCGGTGTTGATCGAAACGCTGACGGCGCTGGGTGCTGAAGTGCGCTGGTCGTCGTGCAATATTTTCTCAACCCAAGACCACGCCGCCGCCGCGATTGCGGCAACCGGCGTGCCGGTTTTTGCCTGGAAAGGCGAAACCGAAGAGGAATATTGGTGGTGCGTTGAGCAGACCTTGACCGGTCCCGATGGTTGGCAACCAAATATTCTGCTGGATGATGGCGGCGACCTGACCACGCTGGCACATGAAAAATATCCCGACATGCTCGACGATTGCGTCGGTGTGTCGGAAGAGACCACAACGGGTGTCTTGCGGCTTTACGAAATGGCAAAAGAAGGCACGTTGAAAATTCCCGCCATCAATGTGAACGACAGCGTCACCAAGTCGAAATTCGACAATCTTTACGGGTGCCGCGAAAGTCTGGTCGACGGCGTCAAGCGCGCCACCGACGTTATGATGGCCGGAAAAATTGCCGTGGTGTGCGGCTTTGGCGATGTTGGCAAAGGCTCGGCTGAAAGCCTGCGCTCGCAGGGCGCGCGCGTCATGGTCACAGAAGTCGACCCGATTTGTGCGCTGCAGGCCGCGATGGAAGGCTATGAAGTGACCACCATGGAAGATGCCGCCGCGGTCGGTGATATTTTCATCACTGCCACGGGCAATATGGACATCATCACAATCGAACATATGCGCGACATGAAAGACCGTGCCATTGTGGGCAATATCGGGCATTTCGACAGTGAAATTCAGGTCAATGCGCTGAAAAATTATCAGTGGCACAATGTGAAGCCGCAAGTCGATGAGATCGAGTTTCCCGACGGCAAGCGGATTATTCTGCTGGCCGAGGGTCGGCTGTTGAATTTGGGGTGCGCGACGGGTCATCCCAGTTTCGTGATGAGTGCGTCGTTCACCAATCAGGTATTGGCGCAGATCGAGCTTTGGCAGCATGGCGATAAATATGACCGTCAGGTTTATGTCTTACCGAAGCATCTGGACGAAAAAGTCGCGCGCTTGCATCTGGGCAAACTCGGGGCGAAATTGACCGAGCTGAGCACGCAACAGGCCGATTATATCGGCGTGGGCAAGCAGGGGCCGTTCAAACCGGAACATTATCGCTATTAAACGCGGCTTGCCGCGCCCGTTTGTGCAAAGTACAACACTTTGCATGGATACGGGCGGTCACAACGAGCTGGTCATTGCGGCAGACGACGAGTTTGCGCTGCAACGATGCGGTTGTTGGCTGGCCGAAATATGCGCGCCCGGCGATCTATTCTTTTTATCCGGCGACCTCGGCGTGGGCAAAACCACGCTGGCGCGCGCATTTATTCAAGCGCTGGATGCGCCCGACACGGTGGTGCCCAGCCCGAGTTTTACCCTCGTGCAACCCTATGACACGGTGAAGGGCACCCTGCTGCATGTCGATCTCTATCGCATATCGCAAGCAGAGGAAGTGTATGAGCTTGGCCTGACCGATCCTTCGACGGACGATGCTACGGGGGCCACGAGCGAGCCGATCATGGTGATCGAATGGCCGGAAAATGGCGCGTCCGTATTGCGTCAACCCGATTATACCGTCGAAATTTCCCAAGTTGAAAACACCGATCGGCGCCGCGTCTGCATTACGGCAAAGGCCCAAGCCCCGCTCGATGCGCTCGCTGAAAAGCAAGCGCGCGAAGAACGGCTGGTGCGTTTTCTGGAAAATGCGGGCTGGCCGGCGGGTGAAGTCGCGCGCCTGCAAATTGCGGGCGATGCTTCAACGCGCCGCTATGAACGCCTCGTGCGCGCAGGCGACACTGCCGTTTTGATGGATTGGCGCGCCGGCCCTGACGGGCCGCCTGTGCTGGCGGGGCAGAGCTATTCGCAGCGCGCGCATCTGGCCGAGGCCGCCGAGGCCTATTGCCGGATTTCGCGCCATCTCGCCCGGTGCACGATCGGGGTGCCGCAGATCTACAAGGCCGATGAGCCGCAAGGTTTTGTGTTGCTGGAAGATTTGGGCGTGCAAACGCTTGAGAAAATGGCGCATGAAAATGACGCTGATCTGCCTGCCTTTTATTTGGAAGCCGTCGAAACGCTGATACATCTCCACCAGATGCCCGCCCCCGATTTCCTGCCCGCTTATGACGCCAATGTGATGGCGATCGAAACCAGCTTGTTTCTGGATTGGTATTTGCCAAATCGCGGCATTGAGGTGACCGCGCCCGCGCGCCAGCAATGGATGGATATCTGGCGCGGTCTGGCGCGCCTCAGCGAAAGCGAAAGCGCGGTGTGTGTGCTGCGCGATTACCATAGCGTCAATTTACTGTGGCAGCCGCACAAACAGGGTCGCCACCGCGTCGGCGTCATTGATGTGCAGGACGCTTTGGCGGGCCCGACGGCATACGACCTCGTCTCGCTGCTGCAAGATGCACGCATCGATGTCTCCACGGCGATTTTCGAGCAATGTCTCACCCATTATGTGCACCACCGCTTCGACGCGGATGCAAACGCCGCTCGGCGGTTTCGAGAGGCGTGTGCCCTTCTCGGTCTGCAACGCAATTTAAAAATCGCCGGCATATTTGTCCGCCTCGCTTTGCGCGATAACAAGCCGCAATATCTTGCCCATCTGCCGCGTATTTTGGCGTATGTGCAGGCCAATTTGAGCCATGAGGCCGCCGCACCCGTGCGCCGCTGGCTGGAGACCCATGCGCCGAATTGGGCCGATACCCCGCGGGAACCGCAATAATGGCAGCGGCGATCACCAGCGCCATGGTGCTGGCCGCAGGGCTAGGCACGCGCATGCGCGCACGCGCTGAAGACCCGCCAAAACCGCTCACGGAAATTGCCGGACGCACGCTGCTCGATCGCATGCTCGACCGGCTTGAACACGCAGGCGTGGCGCGTATTGTTGTCAATCTGCACCACAAGGCCGAGCGCATCAGCACGCATCTGGCGACCCGCACAAGCGACAGTGACATTGTCTATTCCGACGAGCGGGCGGCGCTTTTGGAAACCGGCGGGGGCGTAAAAAAAGCCTTGCCGCTTTTGGGGCCGGCGCCGTTTTTCGTCTGTAATGGCGATATTCTCTGGCAGGAAAATGCCGATATTTTGGCCGCGATGTGCGCGCGGTTTGACCCTGACCGTATGGATGCGCTTTTGATGCTGGCACCGTGCGCCGCATGTACGGGCTATGACGGTGCGGGCGATTTTGACCGCCATGGGGATGCCAGACTGACCCGTCGGCAGGGCGATCAGGCGGCATATGTGTTTGGCGGGGTGCAAATCTTGTCGCCGACAGCGTTTGCGGGCACGCCCGAAGGCGCATTTTCCCTCAATGAAATATATGACCGCGCCGCGGCGCGGCACAGGCTTTACGGCGAGGTGCTTGACGGTGTGTGGATGCATGTCGGCACGCCCGAGGGAGCGCGCGCGGCAGAAAATATTTTGGCGTCCGACCCGTTTGCCTAGCGCGGTGGCGTGAGCTGAACGCGCGCGCGCGAGCTGTGGTATAATCGGCAAATGCCCGATTCTTCCAGCCCGCGCCTTTTTACCATCGCGCCCGGACAACATTTTTTGAAAACGCTGGCCGAAGCGCTCATTGATGATGCCCAACGCGCGCAGCTTTTCGCAGGCCGGGCGCTGGAAGATATTTTGCTGCTTTTGCCCACGCGCCGGGCGGTGCGCGAGATTTCCGGCATTTTTTTGCACTTGGCGCAAGCGCACGGGCGCGCGGCAATTTTATTGCCCGATATTTCCACGCTCGGCGACATTACCGAAACTGGCTATGAATCGGCGATGCTGGGGGAATTGAGCGGCGCGGCGCTGGACGTGCCCCCGCAAATTGCGCCGCAGGAACGCCATTTCCAAATGATGAACATGATTGTGCGCTGGGCCGATAAAGCCGGACAAAAGCTCGATACGGGCCGTATATCGGCTCTGGCGCGCGAGTTGGAAACCCTGCTCGACAATGCCCAGAACGAACAGGTTGACCTGAGCGGCTTGTCGACGCTGGTGCCCGATGAACTGGCGCATAACTGGCAGCAGACACTTGAGCATTTGTCGATCATCACGCAATCATGGCCGCTTTATCTGGACAGCCAGAAACGCCTTGACCCAACGGCGCGGCGCAATCTGCTCATGGCGCGCCTGGCGGATAGCTGGCGGCAAACCCCGCCGCCCCAAGCGGTCATTGCCGCGGGCTCTACAGGGTCCATTCGCGCAACAGCCAAATTGCTTCAGGTTGTGGCGCATTTGCCCGAAGGTTGCGTGGTGTTGCCCGGGCTCGACACGGACATGCCCGCGCATGCGCATGAGCAATTACGCCATGATGCGGCGCATCCGCAAGCGGCCTTGGCGGCTCTGCTGCACGATATGAAATTATCGACCGAAGATGTCGCCGATTGGCCGGGCAACCACCCGGCGCCGCCGCGCACGCGCGAAATTATGACCGCGCTTAATCCGGTGCCATTGACCGCAAATTGGGCCGCCCGGCTTGGCGAAAACTCTGCCAGTGCCGAGGCGGGCGAGGCTGACAGTCCGCGTCTGGCGGATATGTCCGGCATTGACCTGCTTGAGGCGCCTGACCCGCGCGCCGAAGCAGGCGCCATTGCGCTTGCCATGCGCGGCGTGCTGGAAACGCCCGACAAAACGGCGGCGCTGGTAACGCCGGATCGACGGCTTGCGCGACGTGTGGCTGTCGAGCTGCGGCGCTGGAACATCGAGGTCGATGACTCCGCCGGGCGCGCGCTCGCCACCACACCGCTGGCGCAGTTCATGCGCCTGGTCAATGACATGGTCGCGAGCAATTTTGCGCCTGTGCCGCTTTTGGCCGTGCTCAAACATCCGCTGGCCTGTCTGGGGCGCACGCGCGGGGCACTGCTGGGCGATGTCCGCCAGCTTGAGCGCACCTATCTGCGTGGGCCGCGCCCGACGGGGGGGCTGGTGGGCTTGCGTGCGCTGGCGGATGCCGACGGTGATGCGGGCAGTGCGGCCGGTGCGCTGATTGCTGAGCTTGGCAAGGCGGTGCAAACGCTGACCGACATGCCCGATCCGGCACCGCTCGATATGCGGTTGGATGCGTTGGAAGCGGCGTGCCGGATTTTGCTGGCCCGACCCGACGCACATGCCGAAAGCGTGCTGGAAGCCGACCCGCATGGTGCCGATATTGCTGATTTTTTTGATAATTTGCGCGAATATGCGGGCTTGTGTGTAGCGATACCGCATCACGATTGGCCGGCCCTGTTCGATTTATGGGTGGCGCGTCCGGTGGTGCGCGATAATCCGACGGGTGACACCCGCCTGTTTATCTGGGGTTTGCTGGAGGCGCGGCTCATGCAAGCCGACCTGATGGTGCTGGGGGGGCTGAACGAGGGCGACTGGCCGAAATTACCCGAAACCGGCCCGTGGTTGTCGCGTCCCATGCGTGCCGAATTGGGTTTGTCTGCGCCCGAGCGCCGGATTGGTCAGGCGGCGCATGACTTTGTGCAAGCGGCGAGTGCCCCGCAGGTTTTGCTTACGCGGGCGGGCAAAATTGACGGCACGCCAACTGTGGCCGCGCGCTGGCTGCGGCGCATTGAAACCTTGTGCGGAAAATTGCCGCGCCATCAAGGCAACCGGCTATTGGCGATGTGGTCACAACTCGACACACCGAACGGCCCGAGCCGGCCCGTTGCCCGCGCGCAATACACCCCGCCCGTGCCGGCGCGCCCGGCGCAATTATCAGTGACGCAAATCGAAACCTTGATCCGCGACCCTTACGCGCTTTATGCCCGCAAAATATTGGGCTTGCGCGAATGGGAGGCGGTTGACGGCCCGCTTTTGGCAACCCATCGCGGCACGTTTCTGCACGCTATTTTTGAAAATCTAATGCGCGAAAATCAGCGCGACTTTGTGGAAAACATGCCCGCCGCGCTGTTGGATACGGCAGAAAAAATTGCCCGTGAAATGCCCGGCGGCGAAACCGTGCTGGATTTTTGGCGCGCGCGCCTCGCCGCGCTTGCCGACTGGTTCAGTGCCTATGAACGCGACCGCGCGCATCGGGCCAGCCAGATATGGGTCGAAGCGACAGGGGATTTATGCTGGGACATAGAGGGTGCGCCGTTCACGCTCACCGCCAAAGCCGACCGCATCGACCGGCGCGAGGACGCCAGCTATCGCATTATCGATTACAAAACCGGCCAGCCGCCGACGCAGATTGCGATTAAAAATCATATTGCAGTGCAAATGACGCTTGAAGCCGCCATGCTCGAGCGCGGCGCTTTTGCCGCTGCGGGGGTGCGCGCGGGCCCTGTGTCCGATCTTGAATATCTGCATCTTTCGGGCCGCTATCCGCCCGGGCGCGCGCACGCCGTCAAACTCGAAGACGGTCTGTTCGAGGCCGCGCTTGCAAGCGTGGAAAAGCTCATTGCCGCCTATCGCGCGCCGGACAAGGCCTATATTTCGCAAGCGCGCCCCAATCTGATCAATTTTGAAAGCCGCTATGACCACCTTGCCCGCGTCGATGAATGGCGCGCCAACATGCTGGGCAGCGAGGAAACATGAAGCCGGTCGCACAAAATTCTGCCTCAGCATGGGTGAGCGCCAATGCCGGCTCCGGCAAAACTTATGTGTTGGTGACGCGTCTGGTGGCGTTGATGCTTTCGGGTGTGGCGCCGGAAAAACTATTATGCCTGACCTATACGCGCAGCGCGGCGGCGGAGATGCAGGAGCGTTTGTTTGCGCTGCTGTCCGACTGGACGCTCATGCCCGATGAAAAACTCGCCGCCGAAATCGAAGCGCGCCTTGAAATGACCCCCGATGGTGAGACATTGCGGCTGGCGCGCACGCTGTTTGCGCGCGCGTTGGAAACCCCAGGGGGGCTGCGGATCCAAACGATACATGGGTTTTGCGAATCTGTTCTCAAGCGGTTTCCCATTGAGGCCGGCCTGTCGCCCCAGTTCAGATTGCTGGACGACCAGCAAGCACGTGCGATGCAGGCTGATCTGGTGCGCGCGCAGATAAATGCGCCCGACCCGCAGCGGCGCGCGTCGATTGCGCGGCTGACGCGTCACCTTGCCGAAGATGCGATGGCGCGGCTGGCGGGTGATATTCTCGCTCATCGTGACAAGTTTCCCGCGCTCGATGCGATAGCGGCGCGGCTTGAAAAAATTGCCCGCAGCATGGATTTGCCGGATGCGGCGGTTGATGTCGAAGCGCCTTTGCGGGCCCATGGCGAAACGTATCTGGCGTCGGCGCCGGCGCTGATTGCGGCGCTGTCGCAAGCCTCTGGCGTGTCGGATCGGGCGCAGGCCGAACGCTTGCAAGCCTGGGTCGAGCGGGTCAGGGCCGGCGACCCTGTGGGCGCGTGGCCGCATTTGGAAAGCGTGTTCATGACCGCGGCGGGCCAGCCGCGCGCGCGCCTTGTCACCGCTAAATTTGGAGCTGCCAATGCGCCGCTGGCCGAGATGCTGGAGCAACAAGCAGCTGCGGTGGCGGTGTTGCGTAATCGGCTGAACGCGGTGCTGGCGCTTGAGTTAACTGGTGATATTTATCGCTTTGCCGCCGATCTCATCGCCGCTTATGAGCAGGCAAAATCGAGAGCTGGGGTTCTCGATTATGATGATTTGATTGTCTACACCAATCGGCTGCTCAGTTCGCGCTCGGCGACCCAATGGGTGTTGTTCAAAATTGATCGCGGCCTCGAGCATATTCTTGTCGACGAAGCCCAAGACACAAGCCCGGCGCAGTGGCAGGTCATCGCGGCGCTGGCGGAAGAGTTTTTTGCCGGCGACGCGGCCCATGACGCGCCGCGCACCATCTTCGCCGTCGGTGATGAAAAGCAGTCAATCTACAGTTTTCAGGGGGCAGACCCGGCCGGGTTTGAAAAAATGCGAAGCCATTTTGCCGAAAAGACGCAAGCCAGTGGCGGGGTTATGAATTTCGTGCCGCTGATTGAGTCGCGCCGCTCCACACCGGAAATTTTGACCGCCGTCGATCTGGTGTTTGCCGACCCCGCGCGCGCCGAGGGGCTGATGGCCGCAGGCACGCCGGTGCGCCACATAGCCCACCGTCGGGCGGATGTGGGCTATGTCGAACTTTGGGAGCCCGAAGCGGTCGAACCGCCCGAGGTCACGCCGCAGATTTGGGAGGTGCCCGACGCCGCGCCGGATGAAACGGCGCGCCGCAAACTTGCTCAGCGCATTGGGACAAAAATTTCCGAATTGGTACATGCGCCCGGCAGCCAATTAACGCCCGGCGATATTTTGATTCTTGTGCGCCGCCGCGATGCTTTTGTGGAAGATATGATCCGCGCGCTCAAGCAGCAGACAACGCCCATCGAGGTGGCCGGCGCCGACCGCATGAATGTCATGGCGCAAATCGCTGTCAAAGACGTGCTCTCGGGCGCTGAGTTCGCGCTCAACAGTGATGATGATTTGGCGCTGGCGTGTTTTTTGCGCTCGCCTTTGGGCGGGCTGAGTGAGGCAGACTTATTTCACTTGGCGCATGGGCGCACGGGCAGTTTGTGGCGCGCGCTGGTTGGGGCGACAGATGCCGATACTGCCGCGCCGGTTTTGCGCGCGGCGCGTCAGCGGCTCGACTGGCTGCGGCGCGCGGCGGATTTTCTATCGCCGTATGATTATTTTGCGCGGTTTTTAAGCGAGCAGGGCGGTCACGCCCTTTTGAGTGCGCGCCTGGGCGCTGAGATTAACGATCCGATCGGTGAATTGCTGAACCTTGCCTTGGCGTATGAAAGCCAGCAAGCGCCTTCGCTTCAGGGCTTTTTGCATTGGCTGGCGCAAGGCGAACAAAATCTCAAGCGCGACATGGATGTGCAAACCCATGCCGTGCGGGTGATGACGGTGCACGGGGCCAAGGGGCTGGAAGCGCCGGTTGTGTTTCTGCCCGATACTTGCGTCAATCCGGTCGGGCATCGCCCGCAAAGCGCGGGGCTTTATTTTGCCGCCGATGGCGATGTTTTGTGGCGCGCCAAAGCCTCGATGCGCGATGCGTATGGCAGCGTATTGCAAGAGCGCCTCGATGCTGACAATCTGGCGGAGTCGCGCCGCTTGCTCTATGTCGCCATGACGCGTGCGCGCGACCGACTTTATGTTGGCGGCTATCTGAACAAGCGCGGCACGCCGCCCGCACCCGAAACCTGGTATGCCTATCTGCATGCGGCGCTGGGCAAGGACGAAAATAAGCGCGAAGACGCGCAAGGGCGCAGCATTTGGTCGCTGGGCGATGCGGCGCGGGCAGGCCCGCATCGTCATGGCCCGGATAAACCCGAACCGCAAGCACCCGAAAGCCCCGCCTGGGCAAGCCGCCCCGTGCCTCGTGCACCGGCTCGGGTAAAAGCTTTGTCGCCCTCGCAGTTACGCCCGGCGGCATCGCCGCGGCCCAAAACATCGGATGAAAAACCGGCATCCGGGCTGGATGCGCGCCTATTCGGAACGCATGTGCACACGCTTTTGGAAAAACTGCCCGAGCTTGCACCGGAAAGACGCGCGGCGGCGGCGCAGCAATATATGGCGCGCTATCATACAGGCGTTTCTGCCGCTGACAGCGAAGCGATTTGCGCGGCTGCCTTGGGCGTTCTGGAACACCCCGACATGGCCCCTGTTTTTGCCGCCCCCGCCCGTGCGGAGGTCGCGCTGGTCGGTCAAATATCGCTGCACGATGGGCAAAAACTGGCGCTGAGCGGGCGCATTGACCGTTATATTGAGACCGATAAGGATATCATGCTGATCGATTTCAAAACCGGTACGCCGGATGCAAGCGATGATATTGCACCGTCAATTATGATGCAGATGGCGGCTTATCGCGATCTTGTGGGCCGCGCCAAGCCCGGCAAGGAAATCACCTGCGCCATTGTCTGGACGCAAATTGCGCGGCTCGACCGTTTGCCGGGTGCCGACCTTGACGGCGCGCTGGAAGACATTCGCGCCGGCGCGTTCACGCTTGCTTGAAAATTGCCCTCTAAACACCTAAATTTTTACCAGAAGCAAAAAACAGGAGACACTGGATATGGCAGTCATACACACAACAGATGATGAATTTGAAACGGCGGTGCTGAACGCCGACGGGCCGGTGCTGGTGGATTTCTGGGCTGAATGGTGCGGGCCGTGCAAGCAAATTGCGCCCGCGCTTGACGAATTGTCGGATGAATATGCCAGCAAGCTGACCATTGTGAAAATCAATATTGATGAAAATCCTGTCGCGCCAACCGACCATAATGTGCGTTCAATTCCGACCATGATGATTTTTCAGGACGGGGTTGTCAGCGCTACGAAAATCGGCGCAGCACCCAAGGGTCAAATCAAAGACTGGATCGACGAAACACTCTAGCCGCGATTGGCGCGCAAGACCTGTCCCGCGAGATAAAGCGACCCGCAGATCAACACATCCTCTGCCGTTGACGCCAAACCGTCAAGCGCGGCAGTTAAACTTTCATGGGCCGTGGCGTTCAGGCCAATTTCATGTGCTGCGGCAGCGAGCGCAGCAGGCGCAAGGGCATTGGGCTGGTCGTCAATCGCGACGCAATGCACATGCGCCATCTGCGCCAACGGCTTTAGATTTTCCAAAAATTCAGTGTGCGCCTTGGTGTTGAGCATGGCGAGAATAATATCGAGGCGTGTGTGCGCCGCCGCCCCTCCTGTCGTTTGCGCCCACCCGCAAAGGGCTTGTGCGGCGGCGGCATTGTGACCGCCATCGAGCCACACGCGCGCATTGGGCGCGTGATGATGCACACGCGCAACCAGCGCGCCATCGCCAAGGCGTTGCAGGCGGGCCGGCCATGTCGCTTGTACCAGCCCTTGGCGTATCGCGCTTTCCGGCAGATTTAATTGGCGCGCCGTGGCAATGGCGGTGCCGGCATTGGTGACCTGATGCAGACCCGGTAGGGCTGGTTGGGGCAGATCCAAAAGCGCTTGTGTGTCTTGAAAAACCATGCCGCCCTTTTCCGGGAAAGCCTGCCAGTCGCGCCCGCCCAAAGCGAGGGTCGTGGCATTATCGGTTGCTGCCGCTTCAAAAAGCGGCACGATAGAGGCATCCTGCGGCGCGCTGATGCATGCCACGCCCGGCTTCACAATGCCCAATTTTTCGGCCGCGATGTCTGCCAGCGTGGTGCCCAAAAATTCCTGATGATCAATGCTGACCGGGGTGATGACCGACACATCAGGCCGCAGCACATTTGTGGCATCCAGCCGTCCACCAAGCCCGACCTCGAGCAGTAAAAAATCCGCAGGCGTTTCGGCAAAGGCGCAAAATGCCGCCGCTGTTGTAATCTCGAAAAAAGTTATCGGCGCCTTGGCATTGGCGGTTTCGCAGCGTTGCAAAATCTCGCTCAAATATGCCTCGTCAATCGGGCTGCCGCCCAAATTGATACGCTCGTGAAAATATTCCAGATGCGGCGACGTATAGCTGTTGACGCGGTATCCGCCCGCCTCCAGCATGGCGCGCAAAAATGCCAGTGTCGACCCCTTGCCATTGGTGCCCGCAATATGAACCACACGCGGCAGGTGCTGTTCAGGATTGCCCAGCGCCGCGAGTAACCGGTACATGCGCCCCAGCGACAGGTCAATTTTTTTCGGGTGCAAAACGAGCAACCGGGCAAGCAGCCTATCGCTGGACGTGCCGCTGGCTGTGCTCATGCGCGTTGATCAGGCGGTCTGTGTTTCGGGCGCGGGGCGTCCCATCAACAGCCCCAAAACGCGGCCCAGAGTTT
The DNA here is from genome assembly GCA_913051715.1 of uncultured Rhodobiaceae bacterium. Lineage (GTDB taxonomy): Bacteria > Pseudomonadota > Alphaproteobacteria > RS24 > RS24 > UBA7378. The sequence continues at coordinate 2,147 of CAJXCG010000037.1, read as the reverse complement.
CGGGCAATTTGTGGCGGTGGACGACCATATCGATCATGCCGTGCTCCAGCAAATATTCAGCGCGCTGGAAGCCCTCGGGCAGTTTTTCTTTAATCGTATCTTGAATGACGCGCGGGCCCGCAAAGCCGATCAAGGCACCGGGCTCGGCAATCTGAATATCGCCCAACATGCCATAGGAGGCGGTCACGCCACCCGTTGTCGGGTCGGTCAGCACCACAATATATGGCAGACCGCGCTCGCGTAATTGCTGGACGATGACCGTGGTGCGCGGCATTTGCATCAATGACAGAATACCTTCTTGCATACGCGCGCCACCCGCGGCGGCAACCATGATGAGCGGGGCGTTGTTTCCCAATGCCGTCGGGCCGGCGGTGCCCACGGCTTCCCCCGCCGCCATGCCGAGCGACCCGCCCATAAATTGGAAATCCTGAACGGCGATAACGCTTTTGCGGCCCTGAATTTTGCCCAAGGCGACTTGGACGGCGTCGCGGTCGCCGGTTTTGTTGCGCGCATCGCGCAAGCGGTCGGCATAGCGTTTTTGATCTTTGAATTTCAGCGGATCATGCGGCACATCGGGCACCTCGATCGTCTCAAAAGCTCCGTCGTCGAAAAGCTGGCTGAAACGTTCGCGCGCGCCCACGCGCATATGATGGTCGCACCCCGGACACACATGTTGCAACAGCGCAAGGTCGCGGTGGAAAATCATTTCCCCGCATTGTTTGCAGCTCTGCCATAAATTATCCGGCGTGTCGTCATGGTCTCTGAACACGCTCGGAAATCGTGGGCGAACAAAATTCTTAAGCCAGTTCATTTTGCCCCTCTTGGGTCGTCACCATCGCGTAATCACGAACTCTTTCTATGTACACCGTCAGCAAGGTCGCTGGCAAGGGTCAGCACGCGTGCCACGCAATCGGTATCCGGTGTATCGGGATTTTTAACCGTTTCGCTAATGACATCGACCAGCGCCGAGCCGACCACCGCGCCATCGGCAACCGTCGCTATCGCGCCCGCCTGCTCGGGCGTGCGGATGCCAAACCCCACGGCGACCGGCAGTTCGGTGTGGCGCTTGATGCGCGCGACGCTGTCGGAAACTTTCGACACATCGGGCGCGGCCGAGCCGGTAATGCCGGTAATTGATACATAATAAACAAAACCGGATGTGTTTTTTAAAACATCCGGCAAGCGCGCATCATCGGTTGTCGGGGTCGCCAGGCGAATGAAATTCAAGCCCCCCGCCATGGCCGGCAGGCATAATTCGTTGTCTTCTTCCGGCGGCAGGTCGACAATAATCAGCCCGTCAACGCCCGCGGCGACAGCGTCGGTGATAAACCGCTCAACGCCGTAGATAAAAATCGGATTGTAATATCCCATCAGCACTACGGGCGTGGTGTCGTTTTCGGCGCGAAAGCGGGCGACCATGGCGAGCGTTTTTTCAAGCGTCTGCCCGGCGCTCAGCGCGCGCTGTGAGGCGGCTTGAATGGCGGGTCCGTCGGCCATCGGGTCGGTAAATGGCATGCCCAGTTCGATAATGTCGGCGCCCGCTGCGGGCAGGCCGGACAAGATCGAAAAGGACGTTTCAGGGTCGGGATCACCGGCGGTAATAAACGCGACAAAGGCTTTGCGCCCGTCAGTTTTTAATGCCGCAAATTTCCGGTCGAGGCGGGTTTGATGTGCAGACATGCCGTCTCCTAAATATCGACCTTGAGATGCTCGGCAACGGCAAACACGTCCTTGTCGCCGCGCCCGCACATGTTCATGACCATCAGGTGATCGCGTGGCAAATCGGGTGCAATTTTGCCGACATGCGCCAGCGCATGCGAAGGCTCAAGCGCGGGAATAATACCTTCAAGCCGGGTGATGAGCTGGAAAGCCTCCAACGCTTCGGCGTCGGTGGCCGACACATATTCCACCCGCCCCGCATCGCGCAAAAACGCATGTTCGGGGCCGATGCCCGGATAATCCAGCCCGGCCGAGATTGAGTGCCCCTCGATAATCTGGCCGTCATCATCTTGTAAAAGATAGGTTCGGTTGCCATGCAGAACCCCGGGTGTGCCGCCCGCCAGCGATGCGGCATGGTCGGGTGTGCTTAACCCCAGACCGCCCGCTTCGACACCGATCACGCGAATGTCGCTATCGTCCAGAAACCG
>CAJXCG010000036.1 GCA_913051715.1 uncultured Rhodobiaceae bacterium | reverse complement strand
CATCGCGCTCTTCGCGCGTATAGCCCAGTCGCAAAAGCTCGAACGGTTTACGGGCAAAAGCACACCGATCGTATGCGCCAGCTTCTCGGAATCGAGGTCATCGGCTGTGCTGGTTGCGCTATGGTCTTGTTCGGTATAGCCGAGCGCATAAAACACGCGGTTGCCCCCGTCCAGACGATAAGTGAGACCGAGGTTCACATTGGCAATATCCACATCAGTGTTCACCGCAATGGTTTTGGCAAGCGTGGCACTATAGGTCGAATTGACCCGGTCAATGGTCGTGTAATTGACGCCAATATTCATTTCCGCAGCTTGCCGACGCAGGTTATAAGCCAATGATGCGCTGGCTGTATCGGCCTCCGAATTGGGTGTGTCTTCCCCGTCATTTTTACGAACCGTGCCGGAAAACGCGATATATTCGCTGTCGCCCGGCGCCAACCCATAGGTGCCGCGCAAGGTCAGCATGGCATGGGTGACCGTGTCTTCAACTTCGCTGGTCGCATCCTGATTTATATTGTCGACACGCTCCAAAATGGAGGTCGTCGCCCCGTCGAAATATTGATATTGGCCGGAGGTCGGATAGCCATTGGCATTGTCATTGTCGGTGACGCCGACATCAAGCGTGGCGGTCAGTTCGAGGCGTCCGCCACCGTCAATATTCTCGAGCAATTTTTCGACCCGCGCCTTGATATCCGCCGACAAAGGCAGCGCGGCGAGAACTTCCATTTCGCTGCGGATCTCATCTCCGCGACCCATTAAATACAAAATCTGCCCGCGCAAGTAACGCGCTTCCAGATCGGTCGGGGCGGCGACAATCACCCGTTCAATGGCGACGAGTGCCGCCTCGGGATTATTGGCCGCAATTTGCTCAATGGCAAAACTGCGGTTCAACGAAATATTGTCGGGGTCTGCCGCAGCCGCAGCAGCCGTGGCTGCTTGGGCGGGTGCCATCGCGCTGAGCCCAAGACAGATAAGGGCGGCGAAAAAACGATTAAATGACATGTTTACTCCTGTTTAGACCAAAGGGTGCAGATCACGCGCCGACCGGCTGGCGATGACGCAGCACAGCGTGTCCCGCTGCAAACCAGCAGGACGCCCTCCGCGCGGCGTCACAAATTAGTTGCTTGGCGAAACGCTATCTACAATCGCTTTGTCGGCGTCGCTCAAAGCGCTGTAATACTGGTTGTTCGCTTCGGGCACAAAAGCCTGATTGCCAACCAGAGCCTTGCCAGCATCCGATAGCTGGTCAAAAGCGTTCAATGCTTCGGTGACTTGGCTCATGGTCAAAGAGCCATCGGCCAAGCCCTGCTCGATCGCGCTTTGTACGTCGAAATTGAAGCTGTCGGCATTGGCTTCGATAATCTCAAGTGCCTCAGACACGGCAGAAGCTTGCTCTTCGGTAATCAGCCCGGCTTCCAATGCTTGCGACACCGTAGCGGCGTCGACGGCACGCGAAACTTCACTCGATAAGCCTTGCGCTTCAGAAATATTCTGGTCGAAGGACTGGCGTTCCTGTGGCGACATATTGCCGAGCACGTCGGCCAGCGGGGTGATTTCGGTTTGCGCCCAGACGGGCGTGCTCAGAGCGGTTAGAACGACAAGATGAGAAATTCGCAACATTGTAATACTCCCTACATATTTTAATAATGTTTGCTCCATCGGTTCAGGCTGCGGCACTTGAATGCTCAAGAAAAATCCGAACACGCCACTGAAAAATCTGTGGTTTTTACCATTGTGTTGCAGAAAATCTGATGCGCTCGGGAATTTTGTCGGGGAAACAAGCCATTTTCAAGCTTGTCAAATCCCGCATTTAATGGCGAGAATACCGCCATGGAAGAATTTAGTTTTAGTCATGAGGGTCTGCATTTTAGCGCCTTGGGCATGGGCAGCGGGCCGCTGGTAATCTGCCTGCATGGGTTTCCCGATTGTCTGCATTCGTTCCGCCACCAAATGCCTGCGCTGGCAGCGGCGGGTTATCATGTGGTGGCGCCGTGTCTGCGCGGCTATGAACCGTCTTCGCAAGTGGCTGACGGGCATTACCCCATTCCCGTTATGACCACGGATGTGATCGCGCTGATGGATCATTTGGGGGTCGAAAAAGCCCATTTGATCGGTCATGACTGGGGCGCGGCCATTACCTATATGGCCGGCAGCGCGTTCCCCGACCGCTTTTACAGCCTGACCGCCATGGCCGTGCCGCATCCGGGCCGTTTCGGTGACGAAATACGCCGACACCGCAAACAAATGCGCCGCTCATGGTACATGTCATTTTTTCAACTGCGCGGCCTGTCTGATTTTGTCGTCAGCTTTAATAATTACGCATTTATCCGCAAGCTGTGGCGCGACTGGAGCCCGGGCTGGGACTTTACCCAAGACGATATTGGCCCGGTGATCGAGACCTTGAAGCGGCCCGGCGTCAAAAAGGCCGCCTTGGGCTATTACCGTTCCGCGCGCGCAACGAGCAATGCGGGCACCGGCAATAATCCGGGCTTTGACGTGCCCGTGCCGACCCTGGCGCTGACAGGCAGCAAAGATGGCTGCATTGGTGCAGATTTTTTTCAAATCGCCACGCGCGAGGAAGATTTTCCGGCGGGTGTGGATCTTCGTGAAATTCCCGGGGTCGGGCATTTTCTGCATCAGGAAGCACCCGAAACCATCAATGAATTGCTGATCGATTGGTTGGCAAAACACAGCTAGAAATTTTTTGAGGAGGAAACGCGCATGGCCGCAGAACATCAAAAACCAATAAATAGCGGCTTTCAGGCCAAATCCGAACTGGCCGATATTCTCGCCGGCATTGACCTCACCGGCAAAAATGCCATTGTCACAGGCGGCTATAGCGGCATCGGTTTGGAAACCACCCGCGCGCTCGCAGCCGCCGGCGCGCATGTGCATGTGCCCGCGCGCGATGTGACCCGCGCGCGCGAAACCTTGGCCGATATTATTCCACCCGAGCAGGTCAGCGAAATGGATCTGGCCGATCTCAAATCGGTCACCCGCTTTGTGAACGATTTTACCGAAGGCCATGGCAGCCTCGACATGCTGATCGCCAATGCGGGTGTCATGGCGTGTCCCGAACAGCGCACCGCGCAAGGATGGGAATGGCAATTTGGCATTAATCATGTCGGCCATTTCGTGCTGGGCCTGGGGCTTATGGATCACATGGCAAAAGCTGAGGGCGCGCGGCTGGTCACGCTGTCGTCGATCGGCCACCGCATGTCGGGCATGCGCTTTGACGATTTGCATTTCACCCGCGACCCGTATGAGAAATGGACAGCCTATGGGCAGTCGAAAACCGCCCAGGCGCTTTTTGCGGTCGGCGTGAATACGCGCATGCGCGAACGCGGCATCGAGGCTTTTGGCGTGCATCCGGGCGGCATTTTCACCCCGCTGCAGCGCCATTTGCCGAATGAGGAAATGGCGGCACTGGGTTGGACGGATGAAACCGGCAAGCCTTCCGAGCGCGCAGCAGCACTTTTCAAAACCCCCGCGCAAGGGGCCACAACTACATTGTGGTGCGCCACGAGCCCGATGCTTGCGGGCAAGGGCGGGGTTTATTGCGAAGACTGCGATATTGCCGCGCTGGTGGCCGATGACGATACGGGCATGGCCGGCGTGCGAAGCTGGGCGGTCGACGCGGACGCAGCAGATAAATTATGGGATGTGACGCAGAGCCTTTTGGCCGACGCCTGACCCTCAAGATTGCTGTTTCAGACCCGCCGCCTGCAAACTGGACGCCACGGCGTCCTCAATGGTCTTGCCCACATAATCGCCAAGCATGTCGAGCGAACGCTCGTTGCTGGCAAAGCTTGTTGCAACATCGCCCGGGCGTTTTGCTTCAATTCGGGTGGTGATCGGCACGTTTGAATGGCGCTCGAACTGGGCGATGACCTGCTTCACCGAACTGGGCTTTCCGGTGCCGATATTGAGCACCAAAAACGCGGGCGTCGCGGTCTTTGCAATCGCGCGAATATGCGCCTCGCTCAAATCGGTAACGTGAATATAATCGCGCTCGCCCGTGCCGTCCGGCGTCGGGTAATCATCGCCCAGAATACTCAGACTGTCCTTTTGCCCGGCCAAGACCTGACAGATAATCGGGAAGAGATTATTCGCCGGTGTCTTCGGGTTGTCGCCCAGCAGATAATCATGATGGGCACCGACCGGATTGAAGTAGCGCAGCGCCGCAACCCCGCGCCCGTCGGCGGCGCGCTGCCAGTCATGCATAACCGCTTCGGCCATTAATTTGGATCGCCCGTAAGGGTTAATCGGCACGAGCGGATGGTCTTCGGTGATGGGCAGAAATTCGGGGTCGCCATATACCGTTGCACTGGAGGAAAAAATCAGTCGTGAACAGCCGGCTTGCTCCATGGCCTCGAGCAAATTTATTGTTCCGGCCACATTCACGTTAAAATAGGCGAGCGGATTGTGCCAGCTATCGGCGATCGATTTCAGCCCGGCGCAATGGATGACGACCTCGGGTGAAAAGACCTTTACAGCGTCTTTGAGCGCCTCGCGATCGGTAACGTCGGTTTCAAAAAAGGCAAGCTGCGCGTCAACCTTAGCCTGCAAATCCGCGACGACCGCGTGCGATGAGGTTGCCAGATTATCGAGAATGCCAATGGTATATCCGTGCGCGCCCAGCGCCGCGACTATATTGCTGCCGACATATCCGCAGCCTCCGGTAACCAGAACTTTCATGTTTTACTGCTCCGCACCCGCGCGCATGGTTTTATTTCCAGTATTCGGCAATCCACGGCGTCGGAAGCACATGCTTGTATAATTTTTTCCATATTTTCCAGCGGTGTTTCGACTTGCTGGGCCACTTACCAACCAGCGCATCTTGCGGATTGGGTGTACCATGAAACACAATCACCTTCAATTCGGGTGCCGTTGGTCTGGGCGGCACCTGAAAATACCTCATCGCAGGATGGGGCAGACAATGAAACCGGAACGAGCGAAACCAGCCTTCGGGCCAGAACTTCAACGCGCCCTGCTTCTCGATAATCTTGTCGGATAAATATTCCTGCGATGCCGAGCCGTATTTCATGTCAATCTGCGCTTTGTTTTCCTCGTAATCGGTGGTGATGTCGTTATAGCTGTCTGCGATAACCCACGAAAAACAACTGCCTTGCCCCACTGTGTGCCCCTTTGAGGCCCAATCGTCGATAATGTAAAACGCATCATCCGTCGGATAGGCGAACAGATCATCAAGCGGGTTGACGACCAGCACATCAAGGTCGAAATAAAACACGCGCTGACCGTCCAGCCCTCCGAGGTTCTTTGTGAAAAACGCTGTTTCGCGCTTGAATATGCCGCGCGCATCCACCTTGACCTCGGGGATCGGCAAAACCGCGATATCGTCATCAAGGCCGTCCGAGGAATCTGTGAAGCAGTGAAATTTGACGCTGCGCGAGGTATTGGCGACGACCGTATTTTTGAGCCGATTTACATCAGCGGGGCTATAAAGCGTACCCCATTTGATGCAAATCACATTTACAATTTCCATTAACGTAACCTTTTACACGGTAGTTTAGCTTTCGAGCTTGAACGTCAGACCGGCATTGTCGACGAGCCTTTTGATCAGCTTTGCGCCCATGGCGGGTGCCGGTGTGTAAACACCACCAGCCAGGTCCGCGCAATCGGTGATAAGGCAGACAGCGCTTTCGCCAAGCATCCGCGATGTCGAACCGTAACCCGGGTCCAGATCACCACCGACGCTGGCTTCGAGACGGTTGCCGTCAGCGTCTGTCCCGACAAACAAAATGTCATAATTGCCCGCTTCGCGGCTTTCGCGCGACGGGCCTTCGCCCGGTTGCGGCACATTATCACCGACAAGCGGGTTCGCCGCCGCCGCAAACTCGGCCATTTTCATGCCTTCATCGCCACTGCCCGTGAGCATCATTTCGTCATATTGAAACTCCGTGCCATAGGCATGGCCCAACAGCGCATTGGATCGGTGAATATTTTTGGTGTTGATCGCCGCCATGATAAATGGGGCAACCCACTGCCCAAGCGCGTCGTCTTCGTAAATTTTATTATCGGCCGGCTGGTCCGGGCCGACAAAGCCATTGCTCAGCGAAAACGGATTGGCGAGCACGTCCAGAAGCGCCGGATTTTTTTCCAGCGCCGCCATGGTCGCCCCCAGCGACGCTGCCGTGCCACCGGAAAATTCACCATTCATCGCGCGCACCCGTCCGCGCACGCGCGGCAAAGGCTTGCCAAATTTATCCTGCGCTGCCTGTTGCAGGAAATATACACCCAGATCAAACGGGATCGAGTCGAAGCCGCAGCTATGCACAATGCGCGCGCCCGATTGCGCGGCTTGGTCATGGTGCGTTGCAATCATCTCATGCATCCAGCCGGGTTCGCCAGACAGATCGACATAGTCGCTGCCAAGTTCGGCGCATGCAGCCACAATATCGCTGCCATAAAGCTGATACGGGCCAACGGTTGTGCAAATAACTTTGCCGCGGCCCACCATGTCGCGCACAGTTTGGGGGTCGCTGGCATCGGCGACCACCAGCGGTGTGTCGGCAGATGCGCCAATCTCATCGCGCACAGCTGCGAGTTTTTCCGCGCTGCGTCCAGCCATGGCCCAATTGACCGCCCGTCCATATTGATTTTCCATATATTCGGCGACCAAACGTCCGGTAAACCCGGTCGCGCCATATACAATCACATCAAATTCTGCCTGTTCCCGCATGATATCCTCCTCGAATTCTCATCCTAACCTAAGGCGTAGGGTGGCAAAAAGCAAAGTGGCAGTAACATTCACGACCACCCGGCGCGAAAAAGGTTGGCCTCGGCGCTAAATAGTTTAGTCTTTGCGAAAAATTTTAACCGAACTTGGAGATAACTATGTCGACCACCGCCCAGCATGATGAAATATATCGGGTACGTCACTATGCCCTCGCCATTCTGGTGGTCGTTTACACCTTCAATTTTATCGACCGACAAATCCTGTCAATCCTGCTGCAGCCGGTAAAAGATGATCTGGGTCTTTCCGACACGGCGATGGGTATGCTCACGGGATTTGCCTTTGCCGCGTTTTACGCCACTTTGGGGATTCCGATTGCGCGTTTTGCCGACCGCAGCAATCGGCGCAATCTGGTCGCATGGGCGCTCGGTATTTGGAGCTTGATGACATCGCTTTCGGGCCTGGCTCAAAATTTCTGGCATTTGCTGGCCGCGCGCATCGGCGTAGGTATTGGCGAGGCCGGGTGCAGTCCGCCGGCTCATTCGATGATTGCTGATTATTACCCCGCCGAGCAGCGCGCCACGGCCTTGGGCATTTATTCGCTAGGCATTCCCCTCGGCATCATGTTCGGGCTTTTCGCCGGCGGCTGGATCAATGAGCTTTTCGGCTGGCGCGCGGCGTTTTTCGTTGTCGGCCTGCCCGGTATTTTGCTGGCCCTGATCGTGCGTTTCTCCTTGCGCGAACCGCCGCGCGGCATGGCGGAGGGGCGTGCCGACAGCGCCGACCAACCCAGCGTTGGCGAAACGCTCACCTATCTCTGGGCCAAGAAATCATTTCGGCACATGTCTTTTGCCGCCGCCCTGACCGCCTTTGTGGGCTATGGGTTTGTTACCTGGGCGCCCAGTTTTCTGGCGCGCTCTTACGGCATGGGCACCGGCGAAATCGGCACATGGTTTGGCTTGATCCTTGGCATCCCCGGGGGCATCGGCATTGCGCTGGGCGGCTATCTGGCCGACAGGTTTGGCGCCCATGATCCGAAATGGTTTTTGTGGACATCCGCCATAGCGCTGGTTGTGTGCATACCGCTCAATATCATTATCTATCTGTCGACCGACGCCACCACCGCTCTGCTGGCGATGATCCTGCCGGTTTTGCTGGGGAATTTTTATCAGGCGACAACTTTTTCGCAGACCCAAGGCATCTCGGCGCTACGGATGCGCGCGGTGGCGGCGGGGATTTTGCTGTTCATCATCAATATTATCGGTCTGGGCCTTGGCCCTCAAATAGTGGGTATTTTGTCGGATTTGCTGAACCCCAGCTATGGCGATGAGTCGCTGCGTTACGCGCTACTTATATGCTCGCTTTTTTATATCTGGGCAGCGGTGCATTATTTCATCGCCGGCCGGCATCTTGGCGGTGATTTGATTGTTGAGGACTGATATCGCAATATGGGCATGGCGGTGTGGACTTGGCAAAGGTTCAGTTTATAGGGGGTGCGTTTATTGGGGGTCCGTTTATAGGGGGTCCGTTTATAAAGGGTCAGTTGGAAAACGGCCAAAGTGAGTGCGTAATATGACAACACCCGACCAGCCAAAAAAATCCATGCGTCTTGGTTCAATGTTCAGCGAAATTATTCCGCTGGCGTCCTTCTTTATGGTCAATCAGGCTTATGGGCTATACATGGCCGCCCTGGCCGCGCTGGGGACGGCGGTTGTGCTGATTGTCGTTTTCTGGGTCATCGAGCAACGCTTGGCCCGTTTTGTGGTTTTTTCCACTTTCATATCCGGCATTTTGACGATTACCGCGCTGCTGACAGCGGAAAAACTCTTTATCAAAATTCAACCCTCGCTGTTTTCCTTCGCCTTTGCCGGCGTGCTTTTGGGCGGGGCTTTGCGCGGACAGGCCGTGATGAAACTGTTTTTCCAAACCCAATTCGACTTGCCCGACCCGGTCTGGTGGCAATTAAGCCTGCGCTGGGGTGGGTTTTTTCTGCTCGCGGGTGGTGCCAATGAAATCGCCTGGCGCCAGCTTAGCGACGATGATTGGGTGACATTTCGCGTGCTCGTCATGGCCCCGGCGACGGGGGCGTTCATGCTCGCGCAATGGCCGCTCACCCTGCACGGGCTACGGGCAAAAAAACAAGAACGGCTAGCGGCGCAAATGCTCGACCGCGAGCAGAATGAGACGCATGAAGAGCTGGCCGAAAGCCAGAAACATCATTAACCCCACCGCGGCCCATTTTGCCATGGTGAGGGTGGAGGCGCGCAGGATCTGCGCGTCGGTAATGTCGGGAAAATTGGTCAGCAGCACATAAATGCTGATATTTTCGCCCAAATCCAGCAGCGCAGCGGCAATCGGCACAATGACCAGATAGCGTGCACGCGGGCTGACTGCGCCCAAAACCAGAAGACAGGAAAAAAACGTGCTATAGGCCAGCGGATAAATCACATCCAATGTCAGCGCGGCGCGGGCATAGGTCGCGCGCCCCACCTCGCCATATATCAGAAATCTTTCCTGCACCGTGTCGGCGTCATATCCGATGAAAAGCGAGTCGATAATATCGCCCCCCAGCCGCATTTGTAATTCGTTGAAACCAAGGGTGCATGCAATCATCGCGATCAACGAAAACAAAAGAGCCCAGCGCGACGCATAAAATTTGAACAATGTTTTCAAAGCATCCTCCCCTTGTTATTTTTGTCCTTGCGGATATGCTCACCTTAACAAACCAACTGCCCGCCAGCAACTTTCAGAACAGGACTGCTTTATGGAACGAAATTTTGATGCCGTTTTGTGGGATTTTGGCGGGGTTATCACCTCCAGCCCCTTTGAAGCCTTTGCCCGTTTTGAAGCGGCCAATGAGCTGCCGAAGGACTTCATCCGCTCCATAAATGCGACCAATCCCGACACTAATGCGTGGGCCTTGTTTGAGCGCAGCGAGATTGACGCTGCCGCCTTTGACAGTGCGTTTCAAGCAGAAGCCGAGGCGCGCGGCCATCGCGTGCGCGGTGCCGATGTGCTGGCGCTGCTCGCGGGCGATATCCGCCCTGAAATGGTCGCCGTTTTACACAAGCTGGTCGCGGCGGGGTATAAAATTGGTTGTATTACCAATAATGTGAAAACCGGCAGCGGCGCGGGCATGGCGCGCAGCATGGAAAAGGCCGCTGCGGTCGAGGCCGTGATGGCGCTGTTTTCGCATGTGATCGAAAGTTCGAAAGTCGGCATCCGCAAGCCGGATCCCGAGATCTACAAAATGGCTTGCAGCGCGCTTGATGTGGCCCCGGCACGCGCGGTGTTCCTCGACGACCTTGGGGTCAATCTAAAGCCCGCGCGCGCACTCGGCATGGCGACCATCAAGGTCACGGGCGCCGAGCAGGCCATTTCCGACTTGGAAACGCTGCTCGGCCACCCGTTACACGATTAGTGCGCCAGCGCGCCGGAAGGTGCCTTGGGCGGCTCTTTGCGCGGCACAATCATTTCCAGTACCACGGCCAATGCCGGCAACACTGTGACGGCCATGACCATGTTGATCATGAACATGAACGCCAGCAACAGACCCATATCGGCCTGGAACTTCAGCGCCGAGAAAGCCCAAGTCGAAACGCCGATAGCCAGCGTCACCGCGGTGAACACAACGGCCATGCCGGTTTCATTGAGCGTTTGTTTGAAACTGTCGGTCACATCATCGCCCTGCGACAGGTGAAACTGAATACGGTTGTAAATATAGAACGCGTAATCCACACCCAGCCCCACAGCCAGCACCATCACCGGCAGCGTCGCCACGGTCAGCCCGATTTCGAGCACTTCCATGAACCAGTACCCCATGAAGGTTGCCAGGGTGAGCGGCACACAACACGCGATGGTGGCGCGCCAGTCACGATAGGTCAGAATAACCAGCGCGATAATGGTCATATAAACATACATCATCATCGGCAGTTCGGAGATCTCGATCTCTTCATTCACGGCGGCCTGAACCCCCATATTGCCGGATGCAAGGCGAATTGACACTTCGCTGACTTCGCTGGATGTCACATTCACACCCTGTCCGCGCAGTTCTTCCAAGAGCGACTCCGGACTGTCGACCGCAACCTCATAAGTGATCGCCAAGGCCGAGTCGACGCCATTGTCGACCACATCCGCATTAATGCCGAGGTCAAAGCCGGACGAGTCGCGCATTGGTGGATCCGTCAACACCATGAGATTGGCGATCGGCGAGGGCTGTTCGTCGCGGAAAGTTTTGACCGCTTTGGTCACCCGCTCAATCGTGGTTGCCTTGGCGTCATCTAGGAAAATCAACTGCGTCAGCAAACGACAATCTTCGTCGAGCAGGCCGGTCGATGTGCCGATCGGAGCCACCGATTGCACCAGCGCAAACTTGTTGCGCGGCAAGGCCTGCCATTTCAGATTGCCTTCATTGAAGCCCGCACTCGACTGGCGCGTCACATAGGGCAGAGACAAAACCAGCGACACGCCTTCAACATTACGCAGATACCATGAAAACTCGTTGAGATATTTCATGTAAGGGTAGTTGATGCATGCTTCCGCCGGCGTCTCGACAATCACCGTCAGCAGGTTCAGCCCCAATGCAAATTTGTCCGCAATGGCGCGACTGTCTTCATTATAACGCGCCTCTTTACGCAGTTCCGGCGAACCGGCATGCAGCGCACCGACATGGCGGTCTTGGCTCTGCAGGAAAGCCGTTACGAACAAAACAACGGCCAGAAGCACAATAACGATAGCCGAACGCGGGTTCGCCACATTGCCGATTTTCTGCATGATGCGAATACGCGTTTCGCGAGCTTTGGCGGCCCGCGCGGCAAATCCATCGTCAATTTTGAAGTAGCTGACCATGACAGGCAGCATGACCAGATTGGTCAGAATTTTAAGCGCCACACCGATCGACGCGGTGATTGCCAATTCCTGAATCATCTGGATCGGAATGAAATACAAGGTTCCGAAACCAACAAGGTCTGTCACCAGCGCCATCGACCCGGGAATGAGCAGACCGCGGAAGCTGGCACGCGCCGCTTCATCGCTCGTGCTGCCTTTTGAAATCTCGGCCGTGATCAGATTGATCTGTTGCACGCCATGGCTCACCCCAATCGCAAAGACGAGGAACGGCACCAAAATCGCCAGCGGGTCAAGCCCGTAACCCAGCAGCTTCAAAATACCGAATTGCCAGACCAGCGAGGTCAGCGAACAAAAGAGCGGCAAAAAGGTGAGCACCGCCGAGCGCGCATAGACATAAACCGACATGATGGTCAAAATCAGCGCCACGCCGAAGAACTGTACCACCGTGCCCGCGCCATCGGCGATATCACCGATTAGTTTGGCAAAGCCGATAATCTGAATTTCATATTTGTCGTCTTCAAACTTCGCGCGAATATCGGTTTCCAGCTTTTCGGCCAGATCGAAATAATTCAGCCGCTCGCCGGTTCTCACATCAATGTCCAAAAGCTCGGCGCGCACCATGGCGGCGGAAAAATCATTGGCGACAAGACGACCGACAAAACCGCCGCGCACGACATTGTTCTCGATAATCGACAGCGCCGGTTCGCACGTCGTCGCCAAGCTCGCCGTCTTCAGACGCGACACGCATTGATCATCCAAATTATCAACCGTGATGGTGCCGGGAATAACATCGTCGGCCACAAACCCGTCTTCGGTAATTTCAAAATATCGTGAGTTGGGTGTCCATAGCGAGGTCAGCGTGTGGCGTGCCACACCCGGCAGATAGAACAGGGCGTCGGTCAGATCCTTATAGGTGCTGAAATAATCTTTGTTCCAGATCACACCATCGCGCTGCTTCAAAACCACAATGATGCGGTTCGAGCCAAATAGTCGGTCACGGTATTCTTGGAATGTCTGAATATATTCGTGGCCGGCGGGCAGTTGCTTTTCAAAGCCGGCAGTCATTTGCTGCTGCGTTGCATAAAAACCGCTGTATACCGTAAACGCCGCGAAAAGCCCGAGAATGATGATCCTCGACCGAAAAACGATGTTTTCTAATTTCTCTAACATTATGCCCTCCCGAAGCACAAATTAGCCGCTCCTTTCGGCGCGGCTTGCATACGTCTTTGTTTCAAATCTAGCACCAAGACGCAACCTAAAAAATATATTTTCACCCGCCAAATGCCGCATCTGGCGTGCTAGAGTGTCATAAAGCGATGGAAGCGCGCTTTGCCCACTTGTCCTGCACATGCCCGTAAATAATCAGTGCCACCACACGCCCATGACAGACTTGATCCAAAATGGCGATAATTTCGATGAAGACGCGCTTTTTGACGGCCGCCAGTCGGAGACCGCCATGCGCATCATGCGGGGGGTTTCGCGCATGCTGAGCAGCCAAAATTTTGCCAGCCTGCCCGAAGTAACCCTGCCCAATCATCGGCGGGCGGATTTGCTGGCGGTTGGGCCGCGCGGCGAAATATGGATTATCGAGATCAAAAGCAGCCTGACAGATTTCCAAACCGATACGAAATGGCCCGAATATCTGGAATTTTGCGATTGCTTTTTTTTCGCCGTCGAACCGGGCTTTCCAATCGACCGGCTGCCTGAAGATTGCGGGCTGGTGCTGGCCGATGCTTATGGTGGCGAAATCATCCGCCCCGCACCCGTTGTAAAATTACCGCCGGCACGGCGTGCCGTTCTCACGCGGCGCGTGGCGCGCGTCGGCGCAAATCGGCTGACGCGGTTGTCAGACCCGCGCCGATTGGGAGGTTTGCGACGCCCCGATTAGCGCGGTGCGCGCTTTGCGAGAATGCGTTGTAATGTGCGCCGATGCATGTTGAGCCGGCGCGCGGTTTCCGAAACATTGCGGTCACACAGTTCAAAAACGCGTTGGATATGCTCCCACCGCACCCGATCGGCCGACATGGGGTTATCGGGCGGCGCGGCTTTGCCGCCTTGAGCCATGAGCGCGGCGTGAATTTCATCGGCGTCAGCCGGCTTGGCCAGATAGTCCACAGCGCCGCGTTTTACCGCCTCAACCGCCGTGGCAATATTGCCATAGCCGGTCAGCATAATCACGCGGGCATCCGGCGACACGTCGCGCAGACTTTCAACAACATCAAGCCCGTTGCCGTCTTCCAGCCGCATGTCGATTACGGCGTAATTCGGTTTGACCGATTTGCCCAGTTTCACGCCTTCCGCCACGCTGGAAGCGCACGTCACCGCATAACCGCGGCTTTCCATCGCCCGCGCCAGACGGTTTAGCCATGGCTCGTCATCGTCAACGATCAACAGGCTCAGTTCGGGTTCATTTGCCGTTTCGATAGGTTCTGCCAAAACAATCTCCACATATCGCTATATGCGGTATGTAGGGTGTTATTTGCAAATTTCAATCGGCTGTCACGTCAAATCGTGCGCGCGGCCAGTGTATGGTGACAAACGCCCCGCCGGGGGTGCTGGCACCAACCCTTTCATCGGGCGCCAGATTGCGCGCTTCAATGCGCCCGCCCGAGCGCAACAGCAAAGTGCGGGCGATAAAATAGCCAAGACCCATGCCCGTTTGCCCCTCATCATCGGCGCCACCGCCCCCGCGCGCGCGGGTGGTATTATATGGCTCGCCCGGACGCGCCAATATGTCGGGCTGGAACCCGGGGCCGTCATCGGCGATCTCGATTACCACTTCTTCGGGCGAGTACCGCCCATTGACCCAGACATTTTTGCCGGCGAAATCGGCAGCATTGGCGATCAAATTACCGATACCGTATATCAGCTCGGGCTGGCGCAAAACTTCCGGCACGGGCCCGGCACTGGGGTCGGGCGGCATGCACGAAACATGCAGCAGTTTGTCGCTGGGCCCGATCTCCAGCACCGCTTCTTCCAGCAACGCGCCCAGCGGCAGACGCGAGATAACCGGATCCTTGGTATCTTCAGCCGTCAGCGATGCCAGAATATCGCGGCATCTATCGGCCTGTTCGACCATCAATGTTACATCTTCGCGCAAACCGCTATCGAGCGTGGGATTGCTCAGCAATTCGCGGCTCACCAGCGCAATGGTACCGAGCGGCGTACCCAGCTTATGGGCGGCGGCGGCAGCCAGACCGTCCAGCGCCGACAAACGCTGTTCGCGCTCGATAATGCGCTGACTGGCGGCCAGCGCAGCC
>CAJXCG010000035.1 GCA_913051715.1 uncultured Rhodobiaceae bacterium | reverse complement strand
TCGTGCCAATGTTGCAATGCGGTTTCGTACGCTCAAATTTCTCTTTCGACATTTTTTCTCTCCGTCGGGTCTTCTAATCAGTTAGGCCATTTTCGAAATAACTTCGTCAGATACCGCCTGCGGCACCTGCTCGTAGTGATCAAACAACATGGAATATTGCGCCCGGCCTTGGGTCATGGAGCGCAGCGTGTTCACATAACCAAACATGTTCGCCAGCGGCACCATCGAGGTGATGACCGAGGCGTTACCGCGCGTTTCCGTGCCGCGCACTTGTCCACGGCGGCTGTTCAGATCGCCGATCACATCGCCCATATGCTCGTCCGGCGTTACCACCTCAACCAACATAATCGGCTCCAGCAATTTCGCACCGGCATCGCGCGAGGCTTCGCGGAAGGCCGCGCGTGCAGCAATTTCAAAGGCCATGACGCTGGAATCCACATCGTGGAACGCCCCGTCAATGAGTTCGACTTTAAAGTCGATCATGGGGAAACCGGCAAGCACGCCGTTTTCGCGCACGCTTTCAATGCCTTTTTCAACGCCCGGAATATACTCGCGCGGGATCGCACCACCGACAATTTTGTTGTCAAACTCGTAGCCGCCACCCGGCTCCATCGGCGTGATGATCATTTTTACGCGCGCAAACTGGCCCGAACCACCGGTTTGTTTTTTATGCGTGTAATCCACCTCGGTGTGTTTGGTGAAAGTTTCGCGATAGGCCACTTGCGGCGCGCCGACATTGGCCTCCACTTTGAATTCGCGCTTCATGCGGTCAACGATAATATCGAGATGCAATTCGCCCATTCCGGCAATTACGGTCTGACCGCTCTCTTCGTCGGACTTTACCCGGAATGACGGGTCTTCTTGAGCCAGACGGCTGAGCGCCAGACCCATTTTTTCCTGATCACCCTTGGTTTTTGGTTCAACCGCAACTTCGATAACCGGGTCGGGAAACTCCATGCGCTCGAGAATAACCGGGCTGTCTGTGGCGCACAGCGTGTCGCCCGTGGTGGTGTCTTTCATACCCACCAGTGCCACAATGTCACCCGCATAGGCCTCTTTGATCTCTTCGCGCGAATTGGCGTGCATTTGCAACATGCGCCCGATGCGCTCGCGCTTGTCTTTCACCGTATTGACCACCGAAGACCCGCTTTCAAGTTTGCCCGAATAAATCCGCGCAAACGTCAGCGAGCCGACAAATGGGTCATTGGCGATTTTGAACGCCAGCATGGAAAGCGGCTCATCATCGGATGACTTACGCACAATTTCTTCTTCGGTTTTCGCGTCAATGCCCTGAATGGCAGCCACATCAAGCGGCGAGGGCATGAAATCAACAACGGCATCCAGAAGCGGCTGAACGCCTTTATTCTTGAATGCCGTGCCGTTCAGCACCGGCACGAAATTTTGGTCGATCGTGCCTTTGCGAATACACCGCACCAGCGTCTCTTCGTCAGGCTCGGTGCCTTCCAGATAGGCTTCCATCACATCGTCATCAACCTCGACCGCGGCTTCGACCAGCGCGGCACGATATTCCTCAGCCTGATCCTTCAGCGCGTCGCGGATATCGACATATTCATATTCGGCACCCAGCGCCTCGTCTTTCCAGACAACCTCTTTCATCCGCACCAGATCCACAAGACCTTCATAATCAGCCTCGGCACCGATCGGCAGTTGCAGCACCAACGGCTTGGCGCCCAAACGATCTTTGATCATTTCAACGCAGCGGAAGAAGTCTGCGCCCATGCGATCCATTTTGTTGACGAAACACATGCGCGGCACCGAGTATTTGTCGGCCTGACGCCACACGGTCTCGGATTGCGGCTCAACCCCGGCAACACTGTCAAACACAGCCACCGCGCCGTCCAACACACGCAAGGAACGCTCCACCTCAATGGTGAAGTCCACGTGACCCGGCGTGTCGATAATGTTAATGCGCTTGTCGCGCCAAAAGCATGTGGTGGCAGCGGATGTAATTGTAATACCGCGCTCTTGTTCCTGCTCCATCCAGTCCATGGTGGCGGCACCATCATGCACCTCACCGATTTTGTAGCTCACGCCCGTGTAATACAAAATACGCTCGGTGGTCGTCGTTTTGCCGGCGTCGATATGCGCCATAATGCCGATATTGCGATAATCATTCAGTGAAGTTTGGCGTGCCATGGGAGGGTCCTCGGGAGAAAGTTACCAGCGATAATGGGAAAAGGCGCGGTTGGCTTCGGCCATGCGGTGCGTGTCTTCACGCTTTTTCACCGCCGTACCGCGATTGTTTACAGCATCCATCAGTTCGCCCGCGAGGCGGTCAACCATGGTGTTTTCGCCGCGCCCACGCGCTGCGGCAATAAGCCAGCGAATAGCCAGCGCTTGCTTGCGGTCGGCGCGCACTTCGACGGGCACCTGATAGGTCGCCCCACCGACGCGCCGCGAGCGCACTTCGACCGCCGGCATAATATTTTCCAGCGCCTCATGGAACACCGATACAGGCTCGCGGCTCAGCTTGCCTTCAATCGCGTCCAACGCACCATAGAGAATACGCTCGGCAGTTGATTTTTTGCCGTGCAGCATCAGCGAGTTCATGAATTTGGTAAGCACCTCGTCGCCATATTTGGCATCGGGGATAACATCTCGTTTTTCAGCGCGGTGGCGACGTGACATTGGCTGTTCTCCCTATTTCGGACGCTTGGCGCCGTATTTCGAACGACGTTGTTTACGGTCTTTGACGCCTTGTGTGTCGAGCACGCCGCGAATGATGTGATAGCGCACACCCGGCAAGTCTTTCACGCGACCGCCGCGGATCATAACAACCGAGTGTTCCTGCAGATTGTGGCCTTCGCCGGGAATATAGCTGGTCACTTCGTAACCACTGGTCAAACGCACACGGGCAACTTTCCGCAAAGCCGAGTTCGGCTTTTTCGGCGTTGTTGTATATACGCGCGTACACACACCACGCCGTTGCGGGCAGGCTTCCATAGCCGGCACCTTGTTGCGCTTTAAAACCTTTGTCCGCGGCTTGCGGATTAACTGGTTAATGGTAGGCATGCAGCCAACTCCCCATATTCAAACACGAACGGGCCGTGCGGAGACAACGCCCGTGGCACAGTCCCGAAAGCCCAAATGCCGAAACAGAACAGCTTTGTTCCAGCTCGACGGTTGCAGAGGATTCCAGCGGAATCATGCGCGTTAAAACTTACTTCAGATCAATAAACAGCGTTTAGGTCGTCTGGATATTGGGTTGGCCCCGCCATCGCTGTAAACCTACAGCCCTGTTACCAAAGTGAAGGTGTCTTACGAAAATCGGCGTGTTTGGTCAAGCGTTGATTGGATTTTTATTTACTTTTCAAAAATCGGTATTTCGGCCCAAAAAAACGCCGGAAACCGCTTCCGGTTCCCGGCGTCTTGTGACACAAAATCAGCGCGTCCTAGGCACCGGCTTCAGAAGCCGCTTCGCCCTCTTCCGTGCTCGCCTCAATGCCCACAGGCACATCGACAGACAATTCCGCATCGCGCGCACTCGCCTCGCCTTTCAAACGCTGCATTATGCCGCCCGTACCGGCCGGAATAAGCCGCCCGACAATCACGTTTTCCTTCAGCCCGATCAACTCGTCATATTTGCCATTGATCGCCGCCTCAGTGAGCACGCGGGTGGTTTCTTGGAAAGACGCTGCTGAAATAAACGACCGCGTTTGCAGCGAAGCCTTTGTAATACCGAGCAAAATCGGGGTTCCGGTCGGCACTTCTTTGCCTTCGGCCTGCAATTTCTCGACCGCTTCATCGAACTCCATACGGTCAATCTGCTCGCCCGACAGGAAGTCGCTGTCGCCCGTGGTTTGAATTTCAATCTTCTGCAGCATTTGACGGACAATCACCTCAATGTGTTTGTCGTTAATCGTCACGCCCTGCAAACGATACACATCCTGAATTTCATTCACCAGATAGGCCGCCAGCTCTTCGACGCCGGAAATCGCAAGAATATCGTGCGGTGCCGGGTGGCCGTCGATGAGATATTCGCCCTTTTCGATGATATCGCCTTCTTGAACCGACAGGTGCTTGGCTTTGGGTACCAAATATTCCACCGGCTCCAAATCGGCCTCTTCGGGGTGAATGACAATCCGGCGCTTGTTTTTATAGTCGCGGCCAAACTCCACGCGCCCGGTAATTTCGGCAATAATCGCGTGGTCTTTGGGTCGGCGGGCCTCAAACAGTTCCGCAACCCGCGGCAGACCGCCGGTAATATCGCTCGATGTGGCACCTTCCGTGGGAATACGCGCCAGCGTGTCACCCGCATGGACTTCAGCGCCCGGCTCGACCGACAAAATAGCACCAACCGCAAGAATGTAGCGGGCTTCGTTGCCGTTTGAGAGCTTCTTGATTGCGCCCTTGCCATCTTTGATGACCATGGCGGGCTTGAGATCCGCCCCGCGTGCCTGACCGGAACTGTCGGCAACAACACGCTGGGAGATGCCCGTGGCTTCATCCGTAACTTCCGTTATGGACACACCTTCGACAAGGTCTTCGAACTCAACCGTGCCTTCCAGTTCGGTCAAAATCGGAATGGCATAGGGTTCCCATTCAGCCAACCGCGCGCCGCGCGCAATCTCATCGCCTTCATTGACCCGCAGACGCGCGCCATAAGACAGTTTGTGGCTGGCGCGTTCCAGGCCGTTGGCGTCAACGATCTTGATCGCCACATTACGGCCCATCACGACCGAGCGACCGGAGCTGTCGGTCACGATATTGGCATTTTCGATCTGCACCTGACCTTCGGCATTCGACTCGATAAAGGACTGGTCAACCACCTGCGCCGTACCCCCAATGTGGAACGTACGCATGGTCAACTGCGTGCCCGGCTCACCGATTGACTGGGCCGCGATCACACCGACCGCCTCGCCCATATTCACAGGCGTTCCGCGGGCAAGGTCACGCCCGTAACATGCCGCACACACGCCGTTTTTCGTCTCGCATGTTAACGCCGAGCGAATTTTAATGCTGACCAGATTGGCCTCTTCAATGGCGCCGAGATGCTCTTCGGAAATCAACTCACCCGCCTTGACGATCACCTCGTCATTGGCCGGATTGACCACATCGGCAACGGGCACACGACCCAGCACGCGGTCACTGAGCGAGGTAATCACCTCGCCCGCGTCAATCACGGCGGCGACCGTAATGCCCGCCGTAGTGCCACAATCGACCTCATTGACGATGCAATCTTGTGCCACGTCGACAAGGCGACGGGTTAGATAACCGGAATTCGCCGTTTTGAGCGCGGTATCGGCAAGGCCTTTACGCGCACCATGCGTCGAGTTGAAGTATTCCAGAACCGACAGGCCCTCTTTGAAGTTGGAGATAATCGGCGTTTCGATAATCTCGCCGGACGGTTTCGCCATCAGGCCGCGCATGCCGGCAAGCTGTTTCATTTGCGCCGGTGAACCGCGCGCGCCCGAATGCGACATCATATAAATCGAATTGATGAAATTCGCATCTTCCGTATCGTCAGCATCAATAGTCGAAATTTTCGCCATCATGGCGTCGGCAACACGATCCGTGCACCGCGCCCAGGCGTCCACAACCTTGTTGTATTTCTCGCCTTGCGTAATCAGACCATCAATATATTGCTGCTCATATTCCTTGGCGAGATTGGTGGTCTCCTCAATAAGGTCCACTTTGGTTTCGGGAATAACCATATCGTCTTTACCAAAGGAAATACCGGCGCGGCAGGCTTCGCGGAAGCCGACCTTCATAATATGGTCGCAGAACAGAACAGTTTCTTTCTGGCCGCAGTGACGGTAAACGGCGTCGATGACCTTGGAAATTTCCTTCTTGGACATCAGCTTGTTGATCGTCTCGTAAGGCAAATTGACGTGCTTGGGCAGTTCCTGCGCCAGAATAAATCGGCCCGGCGTGGTATCGACAATGCGCGATGACAGATTGCCCTCGCCATCCACTTCCTCAACACGCGCTTTGATTTTCGAGTGCAGGGTCACGGTTTTCTGGTCGAGTGCATGCTCCAATTCAGCAATGTCGGAGACCAGCATGCCCTCGCCTTCCGCGCCATCGCGCTGCAAGGTCATATAGTAAAGCCCCAGCACAATATCCTGCGACGGCACGATAATCGGCGTGCCATTGGCGGGGTGCAAAATATTATTGGTCGACATCATCAGCACGCGCGCTTCCAACTGCGCTTCGAGCGACAGCGGCACATGCACGGCCATTTGGTCGCCGTCAAAATCGGCGTTAAACGCGGCACAAACCAACGGGTGCAGCTGAATGGCTTTGCCCTCGATCAGCACAGGCTCAAACGCCTGAATACCCAAACGGTGCAGCGTCGGCGCGCGGTTCAACATAACCGGATGTTCGCGGATCACCTCGTCGAGAATATCCCACACCTCCGGGCGTTCCTTCTCGACCATTTTCTTCGATTGCTTGACCGTCGCCGACAGCCCCTTGGCCTCAAGGCGCGAATAAATAAACGGCTTGAACAATTCCAGCGCCATTTTCTTCGGCAGGCCGCATTGATGCAATTTCAGTTCGGGGCCGACAACAATCACCGAGCGACCCGAATAGTCGACGCGCTTGCCGAGCAGGTTTTGCCGGAAGCGGCCCTGCTTGCCTTTCAGCATGTCCGACAGTGATTTGAGCGGGCGCTTATTGCCGCCTGTTATCACACGACCGCGACGCCCATTATCGAAGAGCGCATCGACAGATTCCTGCAACATACGTTTTTCATTGCGAACGATAATATCGGGCGCGCGCAACTCGATGAGCCGCTTCAGTCGGTTGTTGCGGTTGATAACGCGGCGATAAAGATCATTCAGATCAGACGTCGCAAAGCGGCCCCCATCCAGCGGCACGAGCGGGCGCAGTTCGGGCGGGATAACCGGCACGACATTCATAATCATCCATTCAGGACGCCCGCCTGAACGCAAAAACGCCTCAACAACTTTCAAGCGTTTTGCCAGTTTTTTCGGCTTCAGCTCGGTTGTTGCCTCGGCAATCTCGACGCGCAGGTCGTCGCGCAATTTCTCAAGGTCAATTTCTTCCAGCATAACGCGCACGGCCTCGGCACCAATGCCGGCGACAAATGTGTCTTCGCCATATTCGTCTTGCGCTTCGAAATATTCTTCTTCCGAAAGGAGCTGCCCTTTTTTGAGCGGCGACAAAAGCGGGTCAAGCACGATGAAATGCTCGAAATACAAAACCCGTTCCAGATCCTTCAGCGTCATATCCAGCAACAGACCAATGCGGCTGGGCAGAGATTTCAAGAACCAGATATGTGCCACAGGTGCCGCCAGTTCGATATGGCCCATGCGCTCGCGGCGCACTTTGGTCAGCGTTACTTCCACGCCGCATTTTTCGCAAATGACGC
The DNA here is from genome assembly GCA_913051715.1 of uncultured Rhodobiaceae bacterium. Lineage (GTDB taxonomy): Bacteria > Pseudomonadota > Alphaproteobacteria > RS24 > RS24 > UBA7378. Next base: position 7,883 of record CAJXCG010000035.1, on the reverse strand, counting down.
CTTTGAACTTCATCCGCTTATATTTGCCGCACAGACATTCATAGTCTTTGATCGGGCCGAAAATCCGCGCGCAAAACAGACCATCGCGCTCCGGCTTGAACGTCCGGTAATTGATGGTCTCGGGTTTTTTGATCTCCCCGTAAGACCAGGACATGATTTTTTCCGGGCTGGCGATGGAAATCTTGATCTGGTCGAAGGCCTGCTGGCTGGCCTGCGGATTGAAGATGTTCATGACCTCGTGGTTCATCGGTCGTCTCCTTCTCGGGTGCGCGCGCGCCCCATTAACCCTGATTTTCTTTGCGGCTCTCTGTCAGTTCGACATTCAGCCCAAGCGAACGGATTTCTTTGACAAGCACATTGAAGCTTTCGGGTATGCCAGCTTCAAATGTATCGTCACCTTTGACAATCGCTTCATACACTTTGGTGCGACCTGCCACATCGTCGGACTTGACGGTCAACATTTCCTGCAAGGTATACGCGGCACCGTAAGCCTCTAACGCCCACACTTCCATTTCGCCGAAGCGCTGGCCGCCAAACTGAGCCTTACCACCCAGCGGTTGCTGGGTTACAAGACTATAGGGGCCGATGGAACGGGCGTGGATTTTGTCATCGACAAGGTGGTGCAGCTTGAGCATGTAGATATAGCCGACCGTCACTTTGCGGTCGAACTCCTCGCCCGTGCGCCCGTCGCGCAACTGCACCTGACCCGAACTGTCAATGCCGGCCTTGCCGAGCATATCCACAATGTCATCGTCAATCGCACCGTCAAACACCGGCGTCGCCACAGGCACACCACGACGCAAGGTCTGGCTCATTTCAATGGCTTCGCCGTCTGAAAGTTTGGCGACTTCCTTGTCGTCTGAATAGACATCCTTCAGCGTTGCGCGCACTTGCGAGACATTGCCTTCGCGCTCATAAACGCTCAACGCGTCACCGATCTGGCGCCCAAGCCCGGCACACGCCCAGCCCAAATGCGTTTCCAGAATTTGTCCGACATTCATGCGGCTCGGCACGCCGAGCGGGTTCAGCACAATATCGACCGACGTGCCATCGTCGAGATAAGGCATGTCTTCGACCGGCACAATGCGGCTGATGACACCCTTATTGCCGTGCCGCCCGGCCATTTTATCGCCCGGTTGCAATTTACGCTTGATGGCGACATAGACCTTGATCATTTTCATGACGCCTGGTGGCAATTCATCGCCGCGCTGCAATTTGTCTACCTTGTCCTCGAAGCGTTCCTCCAAAGCGGCCTTGGCATCGTCGAACTGCTTTTTCATGGCTTCAACTTCGGCCATGGCGCTTTCGTTTTTCAATGCAATTTGCCACCACTGGCCGCGTGGCAGATCCTGCAACATGGCTTGGGTAATTTTGGCGTCGGCGTCCATACCTTTCGGGCCGGAGGCGACTTGCTTACCGGTCAACAGACCTTCGAGGCGGTTGTAAATATTACGCTCAAGAATCGACAATTCATCGTCGCGGTCTTTCGCCAGCGCTTCGATTTCTTCGCGCTCAATCGCCAGCGCACGCTCATCCTTGTCAATGCCGTGGCGGTTGAACACCCGCACTTCCACAACCGTGCCCGTGGTGCCGGGCGGCAGTTTCAGCGAGGTGTCGCGCACGTCCGAGGCTTTTTCGCCAAAAATCGCGCGCAGCAGTTTTTCTTCCGGCGTCATCGGGCTTTCGCCCTTCGGCGTGATTTTGCCGACCAGAATATCGCCCGGGTTCACTTCCGAGCCGATATAGACAATGCCGGCCTCATCGAGATTGCTGAGTGCCTCCTCGCCGACATTTGGAATATCACGGGTAATTTCTTCCGGCCCCAGCTTCGTGTCGCGGGCCATGATTTCAAACTCCTCAATGTGAATTGAGGTGAACACATCATCGCGCACAATGCGCTCGGAAATCAGGATCGAGTCCTCGAAATTGTAGCCATTCCAAGGCATGAAAGCGACGAGCACATTGCGACCCAGCGCCAATTCACCCAGTTCGGTCGACGGGCCATCGGCCACCACATCGCCAACTTCTACCCGGTCGCCGACACGCACCAGCGGACGCTGGTTGATGCAGGTTGACTGGTTCGAGCGCTGAAACTTACGCAGATTGTAAATGTCCACGCCCGATTTTGAGGCGTCGGTTTCTTCCGTTGCGCGAATAACAATGCGGGTCGCGTCAACCTGGTCAACAACACCGGCGCGGCGCGCAGAAATCGCAGCGCCGGAGTCGCGGGCAACCACCTCTTCCATGCCGGTGCCGACAAGTGGTGCCTCGGCTTGCAAAAGCGGCACGGCTTGGCGTTGCATGTTCGAGCCCATCAGCGCGCGGTTGGCGTCATCATTTTCAAGGAACGGAATCAATGCCGCGGCAACCGAAACAATTTGCTTGGGCGAGACATCAAGCAGATCCACCATATCCGGTGGCACCATCTCAAAATCGCCATTGACGCGGCAGTTGATCAGGTCTTCCTCAATAGCGCCGTTGGAGCCAATGGTAATCGTCGCCTGGGCAACGCGGAAGCGCGCCTCTTCCATGGCGGACAGATAAACCACCTCATTGGTCACCTTGCCGTTTTGAACCTTCCGGTAGGGGCTTTCAATAAAGCCGTATTTATTGACCCGGGCAAAAGTTGCCAGCGAGTTAATAAGCCCAATATTCGGGCCTTCCGGCGTCTCAATCGGGCAGATGCGGCCATAATGGGTGGGGTGCACGTCGCGCACCTCAAAGCCAGCGCGCTCGCGCGTCAATCCGCCCGGGCCCAGCGCCGACAAACGCCGCTTATGGGTGATCTCGGAGAGCGGATTGGTCTGGTCCATAAATTGCGACAGTTGCGAGGAGCCGAAAAACTCACGCACCGATGCCGAAACCGGCTTGGCGTTGATGAGGTCTTGCGGCATCACCGTGTCAATATCGATCGAGCTCATACGCTCTTTAATCGCGCGCTCCATACGCAACAGACCGACGCGATATTGGTTTTCCATCAATTCCCCGACAGAGCGCACACGGCGATTGCCGAGATTGTCGATATCGTCAATATCGCCCTTGCCGTCGCGCAGATCGACCAGCGTTTTGACAACGCCGACAATGTCTTCTTTACGCAATATGCGGATATCATCGGAACATTCCTGATCCAGACGAATATTCATTTTCACGCGACCCACTGCTGACAGATCATAGCGTTCGCTGTCAAAGAACAGGCCGTCAAAAAGTGTTTCGGCAGTTTCCGGCGTCGGCGGTTCGCCCGGGCGCATCACGCGGTAAATTTCTTCCAGCGCGGAAAGCTTGTCGGATGATTTGTCTGCGACCAGCGTGTTGCGGATAAACGGCCCGCGATTGATCGGGTCAATCGCCAGCGTGTCGATTTCCGAATATCCCAACTCGCCCAACTTGGCGAGCAACTCTTCGGTAATTTCGTCGCCAGCCTCGGCAAAAATCTCGCCCGTCTCGGCACTGACAAGCTCATCGGCCAAAAACCGCCCATAAAGCTCTTCGTCGCCGACACGCAGATTTTTCAAACCGTCTTCGGCCAGCTTATTGGCCTTGCGCGGCGAGATTTTCTGCCCGGCCTCGACAACAACCTTGCCGGTCTTGTCGTCGATCAGGTCATAAATCGGTTTCGAGCCGCGGCGTTGTTCAGGGTCAAACGCCGTCACCCAGCCCTCTTTGCCGCGCGCATAGGAAACGCGGTCATAAAACATGTTCAGAATTTCGTCTGACGCATAGCCCAGCGCTTGCAACAGCACGGTGGCCGGCAGCTTGCGGCGGCGGTCGATGCGCACGTGCAAAATATCCTTGGCGTCAAACTCAAAATCCAGCCAAGAGCCACGATAGGGAATAACGCGGGCAGCGAATAACAGCTTACCCGACATGTGGGTTTTGCCCTTGTCGTGATCGAAAAACACGCCCGGGCTGCGGTGCATTTGCGAAACAATGACGCGCTCCGTGCCGTTGACCACAAAGGTACCGTTTTCGGTCATGAACGGCAGGTCGCCCATATAGACTTCCTGTTCTTTGATGTCCTTGACCGATTTGGCACCGGTTTCATCGTCAATGTCGAACACAACCAGCCGCAAGGTGACTTTCAGCGGTGCGGCATAGGTCATGCCGCGTTGTTGACATTCCTCGACATCATATTTCGGGCGCTCGAAATCATAAGAAACGAATTCCAGCATGGATGCGCCGCTGAAATCGGAAATTGGAAATACGGATTTGAAAACCGCTTGCAAGCCGTCTTCGTCGCGCCCTTCGGTGGGACACTCCACCTGCAAAAACTGATCATATGAATATTTTTGTACCTCGATCAGATTGGGCATCTCCACAACTTGTGGGATGCGTCCGAATGAGCGTCTGATACGTTTGCGACCGGCATAGGCTTGCGACATGTGTAGTCCTCAATTTCAAAATCCCCATAGGGGAAACCTGTGTTTTGACCTGAATTCAGGCCGGGCCCCAGCACAAGTGCTTAAAGCCAATACGGGGTGGCCGACAAAACAGTTCATCGACCACCCCAATTTTGTCGATCGAACTATTTCAGTTCGATGGTCGCTCCGACGGCCTCGAGCTTTTCTTTCAGCTCATTGGCCTCGGCAGTCGGCACGTCTTCTTTGATTTCCTTCGGTGCGCTTTCAACGATCTCTTTGGCCTCTTTCAGACCCAGACCGGTGATCGCCCGAACTTCTTTGATGACGTTAATTTTCTGGTCACCCGCAGCGGCCAGAACGACGCTGAAGCTGTCCTTGGCTTCAGCGGCTTCACCACCGGCATCGCCGGCGGCAGGCGCCGCAGCAACGGCAACCGGTGCCGCGGCAGAAACGCCCCATTTTTCTTCCAAAAGTTTTGACAACTCAGCCGCTTCCAGAACGGTCAGGGCTGAGAGGTCTTCAGCAATCTTTTCAAGATCAGCCATTTTCTTTCTCCAATCGGTTAATCCGGGATTTCACCGCTTTACGCGGCATCACCCTGTGCAGCCTTGGCGCCAACCACACGAGCAAGCTGACCCGCCGGAGCCTGCAACACGCCCGCCACTTTCGTGGCCGGTGCCTGCAACAGACCGACAAGTTTGCCGCGCAATTCGTCGAGTGACGGCAGCGACGCCAGATTTTTCACACCATCTGCATCAAGAACCGTCTGGTCCATAATGCCGCCAATGATCACGAGATTATCGTTTTCTTTGGCAAACTTCGCCGCAACCTTCGGTGCCGCGACCGGGTCTTGCGAATATGCAATCGCGGTCGGGCCGGCAAAAAGGTCGCTGATCGGCTCAGCTGATGTGCCTGCGAGAGCGAGCTTGACCAGTCGGTTTTTGGTCACTTTGACCGTGCCGCCGACTTCTGCCATCTGGTTCCGCAAATCATCGATTTCTGGAACAGAAAGCCCGGAATAGTGGGTCACGACAACAACGCCGGCATTTTCGAAAATGCCGTTATACTGTGTCACGAGCTCTTCTTTGCTAGCTCTTTCCACTTTCTCTCTCCACACGCGCAACCCCTGCGCGCTTGGGGGCGGAACAAAAGTTCCGCCGGTTCGGAATTGCCGTCGGGAACACGCGCTCCTGACGACGCTCTTCCTGTCCCGGGTCCAGCCGATACCGTGCATTGCCGCACGAAAAAACTGTTCTCCCGTCTCATACAGGCCATTAAGTCCGGCGCATGCCGCACACCTGTAATCTCGGACAGGCCGGAGCCGAAGCTCCGGTCACTTCCGCGCCATCGAAACGACGCGAAAATTCTTGTCAGGCCTCAAGGCCCGTTACATCCAACTTTACGCCCGGCCCCATGGTGGAACTGATCGCAATGCGTTGCACATAAGTTCCTTTGGCACCCGACGGTTTGGCCTTTTGAATGGCCGAAACCAGCGCGCGGATATTGCCGCTAAGCTGTTCTTCGGAAAAGCTCGCCTTGCCGACACCTGCCTGCACAATGCCTTCTTTTTCCACCCGAAACTCAACCGAACCGCCCTTGGCCGCACGCACCGCTTCGGCAACATCCGCCGTCACCGTGCCAACCTTCGGGTTCGGCATCAAATTGCGTGGGCCCAACACCTTACCCAGACGCCCGACCAAGGGCATCATGTCCGGCGTGGCGATGCAGCGGTCAAAATCGATCGTTCCACCTTGCACGGTTTCGACCAAATCCTCTGCGCCGACCACATCAGCACCCGCGGTTTTGGCTTCTTCCGCTTTTTCGTCACGGGCAAAAACAGCCACGCGCTGCGCGCGCCCCGTGCCGTTTGGCAGTTCGACAACGCCGCGCACCATTTGGTCCGCATGGCGCGGGTCGACGCCGAGATTAATCGCCAATTCGATTGTCTCGTCGAATTTGGCCGTGGCATTGGCCTTGACCAGCTTGACGGCTTCGTCCAGCCCGTAAAGTTTGTTTTTGTCGACGCTTTCCAGCGCCGTCGCAATTCGTTTTCCCTTATGTGCCATCAGTCACGCACCTCCAGGCCCATGGAACGCGCTGAACCGGCTATCATTTTCTGCGCCTCGTCCAGATCGGTCGTGTTCAAATCTTTCAGCTTCTGCTCGGCGATCTCGCGGCACTGGGCCATGGTTACCGAGCCGGCAATTTCGCGCCCTGGCGCGCTGCCGCCCTTGCCCAGCTTTGCCGCTTTTTTGAGGAAATACGACGCGGGCGGGGTTTTAATCTCAAAGGTAAACGATTTGTCTTCAAATATGGTCACAATGGTCGGTATTGGCATATTAGCTTCCATTTCCTGCGTCTTCGCGTTGAAAGCCTTGCAAAATTCCATAATGTTCAGACCGCGCTGACCCAGCGCCGGCCCGATCGGTGGCGAAGGGCTCGCACCCCCGGCCGGCACCTGCATTTTCAGGTAGCCTTCAATCTTTTTAGCCATCTCTCGTTCCTTTCATGTCGGCGTACCGACGATACGATTATGGGCCGTGGTCGGGCAGTTTGCTCTGCCTCCCACGAACGCACGGTCAGCCCTTTTCGACCTGCCCGTATTCAAGTTCAACCGGCGTAGCCCGGCCGAAAATAGACACCGCCACTTTGAGCCGCGCCTTTTCTTCATCAACCTCTTCAACAAGGCCGCTGAATGTTGCAAACGGGCCGTCGCAGACGCGCACCTGTTCGCCAATTTCAAAGACGATGGAGGGCTTGGGCCGCTCGACACCTTCTTGTACCTGGTTCACAATCTGGTCGACCTCGCTTTGCGAAATCGGTGATGGTCGGTTCTGCTGACCCAAAAAGCCCGTGACTTTCGGGGTGTTTTTGACCAGATGATAGGCCTCATCCGACATATCCATACGCACCAGAACATAGCCCGGAAAAAACTTGCGCTCGGCGTTCACACGACGTCCGCGCCGCATCTCGACAACTTCCTCGGTCGGCACGAGAATTTCTTCAAAACTGTCCTGCAAACCGGCGATTGCCGCCTGCTCGCGGATGCTTTCGGCAACCTTGTGCTCGAAATTCGAATATGCGTGAACGATATACCAACGTTTTGCCATATCAGCCTGCCAAACCTAGAAGCAATGTCACAATCCAGTTCAAAATCTGATCGGCAACAAAAAAGAACACCGAGGCCAAAAACACCAAAATGAACACCATGACCGTGGTCACGAGCGTTTCATTTCTGGTCGGCCACGTCACTTTTGACGTTTCGGCTCTGACTTCTTGCACAAATTTCAATGGATTTGCCATTAAACCCTATTCCTATACCTTGCGGTGCCGCGCCGGTGCAACCGGTCTACCCAATTTTCCCGCCAACCTCAGCTTTGAGGATGGCAGGAGTGGAGGGACTCGAACCCCCAACCCCCGGTTTTGGAGACCGGTGCTCTGCCAGTTGAGCTACACTCCTCCAGTTCGCACCTACTCAATAATAGCTGCGACGACGCCGGCGCCGACGGTGCGGCCGCCTTCACG
>CAJXCG010000034.1 GCA_913051715.1 uncultured Rhodobiaceae bacterium | reverse complement strand
GCTGCAAACGCAATATACCTTATGTGTCTTCCGGAATCTGATTGGATTACTGGAGAGGTGCTGCTTGCTAGCGGGGGAGTGCGATCCTAGTTCGCATCCCTTTCAAAAATATTTATTTGAGTATTTTCGTCCTGAACTGAAATATTTGCAAATTCTGCGTCCGCGCCACGTCGTCCAAAGATAGAGTTGCCGATGAACCAGACACCAACGATTTTTTTAGGCATCTCACCGCCCACAGACGTGGAGTAATCTGTATAAATATTTCTCTTATGTTGGTGCCATTCACCAAGTCCATCTTGTCCACTTTGTACGACTATGTGGGTCTCTACTTTATCCCATCCAGCCAGAGGGCACCGGTAAAATGTTTCTGGAGCCAACGAGTGGCTCCAATACCAAGTGATGTCCTGCCCATTATCAAACTCAATTGCGATACTCATATAATCGTGCGTTGGCAAAGTGGTCTCGGGAGCAATGGCAGGAAGTTTTCTGTAAAGCCACGAAAAATCGATCTCAGTCGTTTTTGTAAGAGGAATATCGAGTTCCTTCTTAATTATGCCACCGTCATCGTTGGTTTTTATAAACACACCCGGGCCTCTAGACGTCTGTTTGCTCGCGAAAATATTACTCGCGCCTAGGTACCAAAGATGATCGAACCCTGCCGGCAGAGACTTTAAAAGCTCAGCATTTCTTTCGGCCTTTGCGAGCCTTTGCGCAAATGCAGTCTGGTTCAGTTGGCCCCCACTTAGTTTGGAGGCAGAAATTTTGAAATCCAAATCAGTCTCAGGAATCATTTCATATGAAGAATTTAGCTCTCCTTTTCGGTTACCTAAAACGACATTTGGCGGATTAAGAAATGCTACGTGGAGAAGGCCGTCATCATTAGCAATAATGATTTCATCGTTGAACGTTAACTGAAACACCTCTCCATTATCGCCAAACCTCACCCATAAAAGATGACGACCCTCCATTGGAGCTTTGAGGCCGATGTCTAATGATCCTTCGGCGGAGACTAGTATTTTGTCGCCCTTCGCTGCCTCTAGGCCAGTGTTAATCCAACCTTCGTGGCTGGACTTTAGTTGCACGCTAATGTTCGCAAGCGAGCCAGAGAGGCTAAAAATAAATAAGGTTATTGCAAGAGAACTATTTATTAGGGAACTTTTTATTAACCTACTTGTTTTTGAACTAAACATAACCAGAACCTCTAAATCGCTTACCGTTGAGCATACATGAAGCCGAGTGAATTAAGCCGCGACATTTTGTACTAGACACAGGCAAGCAGTGCTATTTTCTCTAAACGAGTAACTGCTATATTTTTTGGACAAACTGCGATGTTGCTTTTAAAATAATGAGTATCCATAATTTACCTGTCGTGGAGGTTATTATGAACAAGACTAATCCGACGATTATTGCTGGTGTCGGCATGGTAGCGTTCGGCAAACCGGGCGCATCTGATAACTACGACGTGATGGGCGAGGCGGCCATTCACGAAGCCCTGACTGATAGCGGCCTTGATTTCACCCACATTGAACAAGCCTTTGCCGGTTATGTTTATGGCGACAGCACATGCGGACAAAAGGTTATTTACAAAGTCGGTATGACCGGCATTCCGGTGTTTAACGTCAATAACAATTGCTCTACCGGTTCCTCGGCGCTGTTTATGGCGCGCCAAGCAGTAGAAAGTGGCCTCGTCGATTGTGCGCTTGCTGTTGGATTTGAACAAATGCAACCTGGCGCGCTAAGTGGTGTATGGGATGACCGACCTAGTCCGTTTGATGATTTTGACAGGGAATGTTCTGACTTGTTCGATAGTGATGCACCCTTAGCGCTGCGCTATTTCGGCGGGGCGGGTAAAAGACATATGGAAAAATACGGCACGGAATTAGCGGATTTTGCCAAAATCCGCGCCAAAGCCAGTCGGCATGCAAAAAATAATCCGAAAGCTTTGTTCCGCACTGAATTGAGCGAAGGCGATGTGATGCAATCGCTGGAAATGATACCGGGTGTTATGACACGGCTGATGGCTTGCCCGCCTACCTGCGGCGCCGCTGCGGCTATTTTGGTTTCGAAAGAGTTTGCCAAAAAGTACGGCGTGGCGACGGATGTGAGAATCATAGCACAAGCGATGACGACCGACACACCGAGCACATTTGAGGCGCATGATATGATGCAACTTGTCGGCTATGACATGACCGCCGAAGCGGCGCGTCAGGTTTATGAAAAAGCCGGTATCGGTCCTAGAGATGTTGATGTGGTCGAGCTGCATGATTGCTTTGCCCATAATGAGCTCATCACCTATGAGGGGCTGGGTTTATGCGGCGAAGGCCAGGCGCAGAAATTTATCGCTGACGGCGATAATACATATGGCGGCCAAGTTGTCACCAACCCGTCGGGCGGGCTTTTGTCAAAAGGCCATCCTCTGGGCGCGACCGGTTTGGCGCAATGTTATGAGTTAACGCATCAATTGCGCGGCACAGCGGAATCACGCCAGGTCGACGGCGCAAAAATCGCGCTGCAACATAATCTTGGGCTTGGTGGTGCTTGCGTGGTGACGCTTTATCAGGCTGGTTAAATTGAAGCTGATGAAGAGTTTTTAGCATGTGCTCTTTGCTTAAAATAAACTTCTCTGATGGATCGCTTCAGCCCAAAGATGTGTGAAACGTATGAGCATAGAGACACCTTTGTCATCTCGTTCAGCCATAAAAGAACTCTGTTTAAGATTTAGAGAAGCTAGAACAATAGAAATCAATCAGATGACCTGAATTCATTCAGAGAGGGTTTGGAAATGGATACATAATTCGCGTGCCAGCGTTCTGGTCCCTCCTCCGCTACCAAACATTCCCAGGGATTTCAGCTGTTTACCTTGATCTGGCTGTGTGTTTCAAGCAAGGCCAATGGAATGGAGTATGGCAGGAATTTTTTTCTTAACCTTAAAAAAGCCGGCCGTGGCGTAGGGCCAAATTGCTTCATCCCAATCTCTGCGCCATTCAACCAGCGCTATTCCGGCTTCGTCCAATGCGGACTGGGCCTGCAGCACCCAGTCGCGCAACGGGCCCGTTGGAATGAACGGCGTGGCGATTTGGGTGGCACCAATATGAGAGGCCCAAGCGGCCAGATCGGCCGGCAAGCCAGCTCGAAGCTCGGTTCTATCCAAATTGCTCCGCAAAGCTGCATCTGCGAGCGCGCCGTGTTCAAACTCTTTCACCAACGGAGAAACGGCGCGTGGGGATCGCAAGTGGCTGGATGCGAGTGTTGCGCATCCTATGAGGTTCAAGCCGGATACGTCGAAATCTTCGGGGCGACAATCTTCCTCGGTGATCAGCAAAATAGTCGGGCGGCGCGGGATGGGAACCTCAGGCGTGCGAAGCGGCGATACGCTTGGCAAGCCGTCGGACTCTTCGCCGTTAAGACCTTCAACGATTTCTGCAAGATCCGCGGGCCTTGGGCTAAAGCGGTTATTGGTAAATTTGGCGATATTCCAAGCCTGTGCATGATAGGGCTTGCCCCTTGTGTGGAGGCCGGCCACCCAACGCCACCCCAGTGTGTTTGAAGCCGGATCACCGTCGACCAAATGCCGAAAGAAAAAATCGGCCCCCAATCGCCAAGGCAATTCGAGCGAAAAAATCCAGATTGAGGCAAACCACATGCGGGCATGATTGTGCAGGTATCCTGTGTCGACCAATTCTTCTACCCAGCTGTCGAAATAGTCGAGCCCGGTTTGCCCGGCCTCGGCCGCCTCCACAGCTCGGCGCAGGCTACGATCGCGATCCAGCGCGGCAAGGTCGCGGTTCAGGCCCTGTTTGAACAGATCCCAAATGATGGGGCGGCGTTCCAGCCACCCTTTGAAGTAACCCCGCCAGATGACTTCTTGGACAAATTTTTCTGCACTTTCTGCACCATGCGTCCGCAGCGCTGTTGCGACCACATCCTTTTCGAGCACAAGCCGCCGCCGCAAATATGGCGACAGCATTGATACATCGCGGTGCTGACCCGCCCCCCGATCAAAATTGCGACCATCGGCATAATTTTTGCCCATATTGGGCGTGAAAGCCTCCAAGGCTGCGGCACCGGCCGCTCGGGTGGGCACAAAATGCTGCGGGTTTTTATAATCGAGCGACATGGTCTCTCTCTCTTTTTTACTAGTGGGAGATAAGCTGAAATGTCGTAGTGTCGAGGAGATAAAACATCAGATTTCCGCCTCAAGTTTTTACTGGACACGGGCCCGCGCGGTTTTAGGGTCATAGGGATATAGAGGAGGGGCTTATGGCATTAATCGATGTGAACGGAACACAGTTACATTATCTCGATGACGGGCCGCGCGATGCGCCGGCGATCGTCTTCAGCAATTCCATGTTTTTCGACGTGACCATGTTCGAGCAACAAGCGACGGCTTTTGCCGATCGCTATCGCATTATTCGTTACGACCATCGCGGCCAGGGCGGGAGTGCCAAGGAACCGCGCGACAAGCTGGATATGGATACGCTGGCAGAAGATACGGCCGCGCTGATCGAGGCGCTGGGCATCGAAAAATGCTGTTTCGTGGGCAATTCAATGGGCGGCTTTATTGGATTGCGGTTGGCCGCGCGGCGCCCTGACCTGATCGCGTCGGCGGTTATTATGGGCTCTTCGGCCGATGCCGAGGTGAGCGTCGCGGCGATGGATGTTGTGGTCGACATCATCGAACAAAACGGCATGGTGCCTGTGGTGGAAGATGTTTTGTATTTCATGCTGGGCGATACGACGTTGAACAATCCTGAGCGCGCAACGATTAAACAGCGCGTGTCAAAAATGCTCGAAAGTCGAACCCCGGATTATGCCGATTCGGTGTGGAACATTGCCCACCGAAGCCCGGTGACCGATGAGTTGGCGAATATCAAAGTGCCGATTTTGGTGGTCGCCGGCGATGAAGACCACACCTACCCGCCCGACCATTCGCAGCGGATCGCCGACGGCATTGCCGGTGCGAAATACGAGCTGATGACGCAAACAGGCCACGTGCATGCCGTGGAGCGCCCGGATGCGGTGAATGATTTGCTGCGGCAACATTTGGCCGAAACCGGTTTTTAATGTCGATGGCAGATGATTGCGCCGACATCACGCCTGAGCTTTGAGCCGATTACGCCGGACCACGCGCCGCATTTTTATGGCCTGAACGGCAACACTCACGTGATGTGCTATTTTCTTGCGCCGTTGAGCGCGGACGACACGGATGCGTTTATCGCGCGCATTGCGCGCGCCATGGCTTCGGGCTGGAAGCGGCATTTTTATCTGAAACGCGCGTTTTTGTTGGCTTTATCGGGCTGCTGCGAGCCGAATTTGACGCGCCTTTCACGCCCGCGGTCGAGATTGGCTGGCGCCTGTTGCCGGAATTTTGGGGGCGGGGGTTTGCGCCCGAAGGCGCCCGCGCGGCTCTCGAAATGGGGTTTGCCGATTTGGCGCTCGAGGAAATTGTGTCGTTCACGGCGCGGGTCAACACGGCGTCAATCCGCGTATTGGAAAAGCTCGGCATGCGCCACAGCGCGAAAGACGATTTCAACCATCCCGCGCTGGCCGATGACGACCGCTTGCGCGCCTATGTGCTTTACCGCATAAGGGCAGAGGAATTTTACCGCCAAACACCAATCACGGGAGCTTCGGATGAGCACGATTGAACGCATCAAATGGGCCAGTACATTCTGCGTGCTGAGCGGCATATTACTGACCAATTTGAACTTATATCCGCTCAATATCGCGCTGCATTCCACCGGCGCTGTGGGCTGGACGGTGGCGGGGTATTTGTCGAAGGACCGCGCGATTTTAACAAATTTCGGTCTGCAACTGCCTTTATTTGCACTGGGTATTTCAAAGGTAGTTTTGGGATTTTAACCAAGGCTGGCAAGCAAGCCGCGTGCTTGACACCGAGGCGCGCATGGCTAATTTGTCAGAAAACAAAAGGTGCCCTATGACCAAGTTTCAGCATTGTCCGCCGTCTCTCATACAGCGCTATTATGCGTGGAAGCAGAATAGTCTTCCTCGGCAGGCCGCCACGTTAGGCCGTTTGGCGCGCGACGGGCAAGTGCCGGATTTCATGGTGATCTCGTGCTGCGACAGCCGCATTTTGCCGACGGATATTTTCGAGGCCGGGGCCGGCGATATGTTCGTGCACCGCAATATTGCGAATTTCGTGCCGACCTATCATGCCCCCTCGGGGGATGGCAGCGGCGACGCGCATGGCACATCGGCCGCGCTTGAATATGGTGTGTGCGCGCTCAAAGTGGCGCATCTTCTGGTGCTGGGGCATGCCAAATGCGGCGGCGTGCAGGGGTGCCATGACATGTGCGCGGCCGGGCAAAGCGGGCCGGAATTTGAGCTGCCGCTGGTAGGCGCATGGCTTGAAAACATGCGCCCGGTTTATAACCAGATGGCGGCGGATGGAAAAAATATCGATATTGACGAAATGAGCCGCCGCAGTGTCGTCCAGTCATTGCATAATTTACTGAGTTTTCCGTTCATCGCCGACGCGGTGGCAGGGGGCACCTTATCGCTGCACGGGGCGTGGAACGATTTCGGCAGCGGCACGCTGCTGGCCTATAATCCTGAAACCGACGGTTTCGACCCCGTTTGAGCCGGAAATAAAAAGGGGCGGCCCGAAGACTGCCCCCATATTTTTTTCAAATCAAGACTAGAAGCTGTGGCGCGCGCCCAGCGTTTTGACCAGTTCAACCACGGACGGATTTCCGACATTGAAAAGCTCTTCGCTGTTAACAACCTCAATGGGCACCGGCGCATCTTCCGGCGATTGCCGAATGAACGAACCGCTGACGACGACTTCCTCGACGGCTTCGTCTTGCGCGGCCGCCGGGGTCAATGCCCAGCCCTACAGCACCAAAGAACACGCCAGCACGGATAAATGAAGCACGGATAGATGAAATGAGCGCAATACGAACAATCTTATTTTTTTTTCAATTTTTGACCTGACTAGAGTGTTACAAATTTATGAAAAACATGCCAGCGTTTTTATCGTTTGCGGCAATTTATGTTGCAAAACTGCAACAATGTATCGCACCGTATCGGGCCGCGCGTTTATCGGCTGCCGGGCCAGAGCCATGCGGCACCGCGCACACCGCTGGCATCGCCATGTTTATTGGGCACGAGGCGGGTGTTCACGACATCTGAAAAAATATAATCCGCCCAAAGCTTCGGCACGCGGGTATACAGGGTATCAATATTTGACAATCCGCCGCCCAGCACGATGACATCCGGGTCGACAAGGTTGATGACCGCGCCCAGCGCGCGCGCCAGACGGTCGGTGAGGCGGTCGATGCTGGCTTTTGCTTCCGGTGTTTCTTGCGCGGCGATTTCGATGGCTGTGAGTTTTTCGCCAGTGGTTTCATAATGGTCGCGTGCGAGGCCGGTGCCCGAGAGCCAAACCTCGTTGCAGCCGTGGCGACCGCAATAGCACGCCGGGCCGGGCACTTCATCGGCCCGCGGTGCAGCCAGCGGATTATGCCCCCATTCGCCGCCAATGCCGTTTGCGCCGACCTGTAATTTGGCGTCAATCACCAGACCGCCGCCGCAGCCGGTTCCCAAAATGACCCCAAAGACCGCATGCGCGCCCGCGCCTGCGCCGTCATAAGCCTCCGACAGGGCAAAACAATTCGCGTCATTGGCAAGGCGTACCTCGCGCCCGAGGCGGCGCTGCATGTGTTTGCGGAAGGGCTGTCCGATCAGACATTGGGTGTTTGAATTGCGGATTTTGCCGGTTTTGGGTGACAGCGAGCCGGGCATGCCAATGCCGAGATCCACCGCGTGGCCCGCGCGCGCATCGGCGGCATGAACCAGACTGTCAATTGTGTCCAAAATCGCGTCATAGCTCTGGGCAGGTGTCGGCACACGGTCGCGCCAGATAATGTCGCCCGCATCGTCCAGTATGACGGCCTCGGTTTTTGTGCCGCCCAGATCTATCCCGCAACGCATGTCTCGCTCAAATTTTCAAGCTGAATTAACTTTGCCGTAGCGCTTCACAATGTGCAACGACTAAGGCACCATAGCCACAGAGAAAACTGCCATCGCCATGGGCGTCGACCCGCAACAGAGTGTCAAGACAATGAACGATACTGCAAAAGCCAAGCCGGAGATTGTAAAAGCGCCCATGCAAGCTGTGGTGCATCAGTTGAATGTATCGCTCGGCGATGTCGTTGCCGCCAATGCCGAACTGGTGGTGCTGGAGGCGATGAAAATGCATCACGGCGTGGCGGCAGCGTCGGGCGGGCGCGTCGTGGAAATCAATATTGAACTGGGCGATGTTGTTGATCCCGGCCAAACGCTGGTGCGCCTCGATCCGGTGGCCCAGGCCGATGCACAACAAGCCGAGGACGCGCAAGTAGATCTCGACCATATTCGTGCCGATCTGGGGGAGCTGGAAGCGCGCCTTGCGCGCACGCTGGATGCCGCACGCCCGGAAAAAATGGACAAGCGCCACGCCAAGGGCTTTCGTTCGGCGCGCGAGAATGTCGATGATTTATGCGACCCCGACAGCTTTATCGAATACGGCCAGTTGGTGGTTGCCGCCCAGCGCCAGCGACGCGAGCTTGACGATCTGATCGACAACACCCCCGCCGACGGGCTGATTGCCGGTTTCGGGTCGGTCAATGGCGATGATTTTTCCGATGAACAATCCCGCGCTGCCGTGCTCGCGTATGACTATACGGTGCTGGCGGGCACGCAAGGCGCGTTCAACCACAAAAAGACCGACCGCGTGCTCGAACTGGCGCATGACTGGCAGGCCCCGATTGTGTTCTTCACCGAAGGCGGGGGCGGGCGTCCGGGCGACACGGATTTTGCCAAAGTGCAAGGCTCAACGCTCGATGTCATGACCTTTGCCACCTTCGCCAAAGCCAGCGGTGTCGCCCCGCGCATTGCCGTCAATAATGGCTATTGTTTTGCCGGCAATGCGGTGTTGTTCGGGTGCGCCGATGTCACCATTGCCACCAAAGCCAGCTATATTGGCATGGGTGGGCCGGCGATGATTGAAGGCGGTGGGCTCGGCGTGGTGGCCCCGACTGAGGTCGGGCCGTCCGACATCCAATTCGCCAATGGCGTCATCGACTTGTTGGCCGAAGACGAAGCCGACGCCGTGGCGATGACAAAAAAACTCCTAGGCTTTTTCCAAGGCAGCCTCGTGACGCATCAATGCGCCGACCAGCGCCGGTTGCGCCACATTATTCCAGAAGATCGCAAACGCGCCTATGACATGCGCGAAGCCATCGGCCTGATTGCCGATACGGGCAGTGTGTTGGAAATGCGCGCGGGCTATGGCGCTGGCATGATCACCGCTTTCATCCGCGTCGAAGGCCGGCCCTTTGGCCTGATAGCCAATAATCCGGCGCATCTCGGCGGCGCGATCGATGCCGAGGCGGCTGAAAAGGCCGCGCGTTTTTTGCAATTATGCGATGCGTTTCAGGTGCCCGTGCTGTCGCTGTGCGACACGCCGGGTTTCATGGTCGGGCCGGAGGACGAAAAAAATGCCACTGTGCGGCGCGCCTCCTCCATGCTGGTGACGGGGGCCAGCCTGTCAGTGCCGGTGTTTATGATTTGCCTACGCAAAGGCTATGGGCTGGGGGCGCAAGCCATGGCGATGGGGAGTTTTCACGTGCCGCAATTTACCATTGCCTGGCCGACGGGTGAGTTTGGCCCGATGGGGTTGGAAGGTGCCGTGCGGCTCGGCTACAGCAAAGAGCTTGAACAGGCCGGGCCCGAAGGCAGCGAAAAGCGCGAGGCGCTTTTCAACAAACTTCTGTCAGCCATGTATGAAAGCGGCAAAGCACTTAATGTTGCCATGTATCATGAAATTGATGCCGTGATCGACCCGCGCGACACGCGCAAATGGATCACGAGCGGCATACGCGCCATGCCAACCGGCAAAAAAGGCGGCAAAGGAAAACGCCCCTTTATCGACACATGGTAGTAATCGTCAGCCGCAGGCCACACTGCCTTCGGCAATGAGCGTGTCAATATCTTCGCTGCTATATCCCAGCGTTTCCAAAATGCTGCGACTGTGTTCACCGAGCGCGGGCGAGGGCGCCGCTTGCGAGGGGTTTTCGCCGGCAAATTTGGCTGGCGGGCGCGGAACCGTTAGCGCGCCATGCAGGGGTGTTTCATAGGTTTCCAACGCCTCAATCGCTTCAATTTGCGGATGGGTTTTGAGGTCATCGCGCGCAATGCACGGCGCACAGGGCACATCGGCCGCCGTCAAAATTTCCAATGCTTCGGCGACGCTATGGTCCGTGCGCGGTTCTTTCAAAACTGCCATGACGTGATCCATGTGCATCAAGCGCCCACCCATGGAATTGAAGCGTGCGTCTTCCAAAAGTTCGGGATAACCGAGCATCGGTAATATCGCGTTCCAGTGATGGTCTTGCAGCGGTGCCAGCGCGACAGACCCGTCGCGCAAATCGAGTGTCTGGTAATATTCAGACATGGGCGGCATGTCAATAACACCATCCGTGTCTTCAATGGTTTTGTGCATCATGCCATCAGGCCACATAAAGGCGAGGCTGGCTTGCAGCATGGAAATATCAATGTGCTGCCCCTTGCCGGTCGAGGCGCGCGCCAGCAGGGCGGCGGTGGTGGCTTGCGCCACAGTATAGGCGGTAATCTTGTCGCATATCAGTGTGTTGATGTATTTCATTTCGCTGTCGCGGCCTTGCATGGAGGTGAGGCCCGACAAGCCCTGAATAACATGGTCATAGGCCGCATTGCCCGACATTGGGCCGGTGGTGCCAAAGCCTGAAACGCCCAGATATATGAGCCGCTCATTGGCAGCGCGCAGCGTGTCGCTGCCCAGCCCCAGCTTGTCCATGACGCCGGGGCGGTAATTATGCAGCAGCACATCGGCATCCGCCGCAAGGCGTTTCACAGCGTTGCGCCCGGCTTGCGTTTTCAAATCAATCGCCAACGACCGCTTGCCGCGATTGCAGTTATGAAAAAAAGCCGAGACGCCGTTTTTTTGCGTGCCGATCAGACGCCCCGGATCGCCGATCACGGGCGGCTCGACCTTAATGACCTCTGCGCCTTGCGCGCTCAACATCATGGCCGCCACCGCGCAGGTGATCATGGTAGACAATTCAATAATTTTCACGCCGGCCAGCGGTTGCTGCGCGCTCGGTTGTGCCGATGCACTCATGGTAATACCCCCCTAAACAGAAAAAAAGGCTACAATCCCATTTGCCGAACTGTCAAATCGCGCATGATTTCCTGCGAACCGCCGCCAATCGCCTGAACCTTGACCTCACGATAGATGCGTTCCACCGCATTGCCGCGCAGATAGCCGGCGCCGCCAAAGATTTGCATGGCCTCGCTGGCGATGGTTTCCAAATTGGTTGAGCAGAAAAATTTGATGCGGCTGATTTCTGCGACGGGCATTTCACCGGCATTCATCAACTCGGCGACCTGGTTGAGATAGGCGTCCATCGCGTCAATACGCGCCGACATATCGGCCAGCTTGTGGCGGATTACTTGATGCTTGATGAGCGGTTGACCGAATGTGTTGCGCTCTTGGGCGTAAGCCACGCACTCGTCGAACAGACGCATCGACATGCCGAGCATTTGGGCACCCATCATATACCGCTCATAATTGAAATTATTCATAATGGCGTAAAAGCCTTTATGTTCCTCGCCCATCAGATGGTCGGCGGGGATACGGCAATCTTCAAAGTAAAGCGTTGCCGTGTCGGAGGCCCACCAGCCCATTTTGCGCTCAATCGGCGTGCGCGAAAATCCGGGCGCATCGGCATCGACAAAAAACAGTGAAATGCCACCCATGCCGTCATCGCCCGTGCGCGCGCCAATGACAAAATACGATGCTTGCATGCCGCCTGTGATGAACATTTTCTGGCCGTTGAGCACCCACTCATTGCCGTCGCGATGGGCGACAGTTTTCATATTTGCGACATCCGATCCGCCGCCCGGTTCGGTGATGCCCAGCGCGCCTCCTTTGCGGCCCGACAAAAGCTCCGGCAGCGCGCGTTGTCTGATGGCGTCATTCGCCAAATCCGTAAGTGGCTTGAGCATGATTGAGCGCGAACCGACGCTGGCCATCACCCCGCCGGCCGACGAACGACCCATTTCGACAGCGGCGGCTTTACGCATGTGCTGGTCGTCAAAACCGAGCCCGCCATATTCCTCCGGAATGTCAAAGCCGAACACACCAAGCGCGCAAATTTTTTCGTTGATCTCATGCGGGTAGGCGCCCGCCTCGTCCCAATCATCGACATGCGGCCAAATTTCAGCTTCCATGAAACGCGCGATGCTGTCTTGGAAAGCGCGGCGTTCTTCTGTTTGAAAAGGGTTTCGCATCTCTGGCTCCACTGCGGCACGAATATAATCAGCGTTCAATGTGACCCAGTGATCTTTACAAAGCAAGGCTGATACCGTTAGCATTTGGCCCAAGGGCTTGCGTTCTGCTGGTGCTGGGGAGACAAACATCATGGCAAAATCTATCCGGATTGGCGGTGCCAGCGGCTATTGGGGCGAATCGATGATGGCAACCCCGCAACTGCTCAAAGCCGGCAATGTCGATTATCTGGTGTATGATTTTCTGGCAGAAATCACCATGTCGATTATGGCGCGCGCACGAGCCAACAAGCCCGAGATGGGCTATGCGACGGACTTCATCACCGGTGTGTTGAAACCAAACCTGCAAGATATTGCGGCCCAAGGCGTCAAAGTGCTGACCAATGCCGGCGGCGTGAACCCCGAAGCTTGCGGTGCGGCGGCGCGCGCGCTGATTGCCGAGCAGGGCCTTGATTTGAAAGTCGCGGTGGTGCTGGGCGATGATTTGCTGGCCCAAGGCGCGGAGCTGGGCGCGGGGGGCTACTCGGACATGTTTTCGGGCGAGGCTTTTCCGGAAGCTGAAAAGCTTGCCAGCGTGAACGCCTATCTGGGCGGTTTTCCGGTCGCTGAAGCGCTGAACGCCGGTGCCGATATTGTCATTACCGGACGCAGTGTAGACAGCGCGGTGACGCTGGGCGCGTGTATTCATGCCTTTGGCTGGATGCGCGAAGATTATGACAAGCTGGCCGGTGGTTCGCTGGCCGGACATATTATTGAGTGCGGGCCGCAAGCTACGGGTGGCAATTTTACCGATTGGCATTTGGTCAAGGATACGATTGCTGATATTGGCTATCCGATTGCCGAAATACGGCCAAATGGCGATTTTACCTGCACCAAGCCGCAAGGTTCGGGCGGCATTGTGAATGTCGGCACGGTGAGCGAGCAAATGCTTTACGAAATCGGTGACCCGCAGGCCTATATGCTGCCTGATGTCACATGCGATTTTTCGCAAGTCGCCATTCGTCAGCTCGGTGATGATATTGTCGAAATTACCAATACCAAAGGCTATCCGCCCACTGACAGTTTCAAGGTAAGCGCGACATATTTTGACGGGTTTCGCGCGGGCACCATGATGAGTTTTGTCGGGCTGGACGCTGCCGACAAAGCGCGCGCTTTTGCCGAGGCCGCCTTTACCCGCACGCGCCGCGTGTTGCGTCAGCACAATATGGCAGATTTTGAAGAAACCAGCGTCGAAGTGCTGGGCGATGACAGCCAGTTCGGGGCCGCAGGCCAATCGACTGCGGGGCGCGAAGTAGTGCTCAAAATCGCCGCCAAACACCCCGACATGACCGGTGCCGGTGCGCTTTTGAAAGAAATTAGCGGTCTGGGGTTGGCAACACCCGCGGGCCTGTCGATATTTGCCGGCTCACGCGCCAAGCCATCGCCGGTTGTGCGGTTGTTTTCGTTTTTGATACCCAAAGCCGATGTGCCCGTGGCGCTGGATATTGACGGGGCAAAAACCGACCATGAGGGCACGCAGAGGGATGTGTTTTCGCCCGATATGGTTGCTCGCCCGCAAGCACCTTTGGCACCGGATTTGGCCGATCCGGTCGAGGTGCCCTTGGTGCGCCTCGCATGGGGGCGGTCGGGCGATAAGGGCAATAAGGCCAATATCGGCATCATCGCGCGTAAGAGCGAATATTTGCCCTATATTTGGGCGGCGCTGGATGACGCGGCGATCCGCGCGCGGTTTGGACATTTTATGGCTGCTGATAGTCGATTTGACCGCTATATTTTGCCCGGATGCCACGGCATGAATATTTTAATTCACGAAGCCTTGGGCGGCGGCGGCGTCGCCAGCCTCCGTAATGACCCGCAGGGCAAAGCTTACGCACAAATTTTGCTGGATCATCCGGTGCCGGTTTCACGAGAGATTGCGGAGAGTTTGTAATGGCCGTTTTTGAGAGCAAGCTGGACAAAAGATCCGACGCCTATGCCAAAAATCGCGCGGACCAGTTGGAAAAGCTGGCGCATTTGCGCGGGCTGGAGCAGCGCGCAGTAGATGCGTCTGAGCGGCGGCGTGCGCGTTTTGAAGAGCGCGGTCAGTTGACCCCGCGCGACCGGCTGGCGCGCTTGCTGGATCCGGGCATGCCATTTTTGCCGCTTTACAATATGGCAAGCTATTGCGTTGACGACCCGAACCGCGACACAAGCGTGCCCGGCGGCTCGGTGCTGGCCGGCATTGGCTATGTGAGCGGTGTGCGCGTAATGATCGTGGTCGACGATAGCGGCATTAATGCGGGTGCGGCGACCGAAATGGGCTTTCGCAAAAGCCTTGAGGTGATGCGTATCGCGTTGAAAAACAAACTGCCCTTTATTCATCTGGTGGAAAGCGCAGGCGCCAATCTCATGGCCTATAAGGTTGAGTTATGGGCGCATGGCGGCAGCGTGTTTTACATGCTTGCCAAATTGAGTGCAGCCGGTGTGCCGACACTGACAGTGCTACATGGGCCCTCAACAGCAGGCGGGGCGTATATGCCCGGCATGTCCGATTATAATGTCGGCGTGAAGCATAATGGTATGGCGGCATTGGGCGGTGCCGCACTTGTACAGGCGGCAACGGGCGAAGTGGCCGATGAGCGCAAGCTGGGCGGCACTGAAATGCACGCCGCCGTGACCGGGCTTATGGAATATCTCGCCGAAGACGACGCCGAAGGCATTTTGCAAATTCGCGAAGTGGTTGGGCGCATGGGTTGGAACGAGCATTGCCTGACACCGCCCCAACGCGAATTTGAACAGCCGATTTACGACGCCGACGAAATCTTGGGTCTGGTGCCGACCGATTATCGGGTGCCGTATGACTCGCGCGAATTAATCGCGCGCCTTGTCGATGCATCGGATTTCACCGAGTTCAAGGCACGCTTCGGCCCTAACCTTGTTTGCACACAAGCCAGCATATTCGGCCATCCGGTCGGGCTGGTCGCCAATAATGGCCCGATGGGGCCGGACGAAGCCGCCAAAGGCGCGCATTTTTTCCAGATTATCGATCAGGCAAATGTGCCGCTGGTCTTCTTGAACAACATTACCGGCTATATGGTCGGTACCGAATACGAACAGGCCGGCATGATCAAACATGGCGCCAAAATGATCCAGGCGGCGGCCAATATTCGCGTGCCGAAGCTGACATTTTATGTCGGCGCGAGCTATGGCGCGGGCAATTACGGCATGGCGGGTTTGGGCTATGAGCCGGATTTTCTGTTTAGCTGGCC
>CAJXCG010000033.1 GCA_913051715.1 uncultured Rhodobiaceae bacterium | reverse complement strand
TCTGATTTCACTTGCCATATTTGGCTCTCCTCGCTTAGCCGATCGGGTCTTGTAAGGCTTGCTGCAATAATTTTTCGCGCTCGGCCATGTGGCGGCTCATCAGGCCGGTTGCCGTGGAGGCCGCTGCCGCGCGGCCAGCGTAAACGGCGCGCTTGTGTTTGGCTTGCAGCATTGTCAGCACATGCTCGATTTCCGGCTCGACGGATGTCCACGCGCCCATATTTTTCGGCTCTTCCTGACACCAGACAAATTCGGCATGGTCATAATTCTCAAGTTCGGCAAGCAACGGCCCCGCGGGAAACGGGTAAAGCTGTTCGAGCCGCAAAATATATACATCGTCAATGCCCGCGGCTTCGCGCGCCTCGACCAGATCATAATAAACCTTGCCCGAACACATCACCACGCGGCGGATGTCTTTGGCGGGTTTCAAGCCACCCGACACGCGTGCGTCCAAATCATCCCACAAAACGCGATGGAAGGTCGACCCGGTTTCCATATCGGCCAGCCTTGAGACACATTTTTTGTGCCGCAACAGCGATTTCGGCGTCATCAGCACCAACGGCTTGCGGAAGGGCCGGTTCAGCTGGCGGCGCAGAATGTGAAAATAATTGGCTGGTGTTGTGCAATTTGCAACCTGCATGTTTTCTTCCGCGCAAGACTGCAAATAACGCTCAAGCCGCGCCGAACTGTGTTCAGGCCCCTGGCCCTCATAGCCGTGCGGCAGCAACAGAACAAGACCCGACATACGCAGCCATTTAATCTCGCCGGACGAAATAAACTGATCGATAATCACTTGCGCGCCATTGGCAAAATCACCAAATTGCGCTTCCCACAGCACCAGCGCATTGGGTTCTGCCAAGCTGTAGCCATATTCAAAGCCCAAAACCGCTTCTTCCGACAACATCGAATTGACCACCTCAAACGGGGCTTGGTCATCGGTGATATATTTCAGCGGCTTGAAACGTTTTTCGGTTTCCTGATCAATCCACACCGAATGGCGTTGGGAAAACGTGCCGCGCTCGCTGTCTTGTCCCGACAGGCGCACCGGATAGCCTTCCAGCATAAGCGACCCGAAAGCCAGCGCCTCGGCGGTCGCCCAGTCAATGCCCTCGCCGGTTTCAAACATCTGCGTTTTGGCTTTGAGCTGGCGCACCAGCGCGCGGTGCAAATTAAACCCGTCGGGCACTTGCGTCAGGCGCGCGCCGACCTGTTGCAGCATTTTTTTCGACACGCCCGTATCGCCACGCACGAAATCATCGGCATTTTTCTTCTCGAGACCCGACCATTTGCCGTCCAGCCAATCGGCTTTGTTCGGCTTGAAATTATTGGCGGCCTCAAATGCATCATCCAGCACTTTGCGATAATTGGCGGCGGCCGCGTCAACCTCGGCTTGCGAGTAGACACCTTCTTCGACCAGGCGGCGACCATATTTGGTTACCACCGTATCGTGCTGCTTGATTTTGGCGTACATGTGCGGCTGGGTGAAAGCCGGCTCGTCGCCTTCATTGTGGCCGTGGCGACGATAGCAGAACATATCGATCACCACCGGTTTCAAAAACTTCTGGCGAAACTCGGTGGCAATTTTGGCCGCGTGCACGACAGCTTCAGGGTCATCGCCATTGACGTGAAAAATCGGCGCTTCGACCATTTTCGCTACGTCGGACGGATAGGGCGAGGACCGCGAAAACCGCGGATTGGTGGTAAAGCCGATCTGGTTGTTGACGATGACGTGGATCGCCCCGCCCGATTTGTGCCCGATGAGACCGGAAAGGCCGAAACATTCGGCCACGATGCCCTGGCCTGCAAAAGCGGCATCGCCGTGCAACAGCAGCGGGATCACCGTGCTGCGATCCGCCATGCCGCGCGGGTCGGTTTTGAACTGGTCTTGCTTGGCGCGCGCCTTGCCGAGCACCACCGGGTCCACGGCTTCCAAATGCGACGGGTTCGCCGTCAGCGACAAATGCACCTTATTGCCGTCAAATTCACGATCCGAGGAAGCGCCCAGATGATATTTGACATCGCCCGACCCTTCGATTTCATCCGGGTTGGACGAGCCGCCCTTGAACTCATGGAACAGCGCGCTGAACGGCTTTGCCATCACATTGGTCAGCACATTGAGGCGGCCACGATGCGGCATCCCCAACACAATCTCGCGCACACCCAAATTGCCGCCGCGCTTGATAATTTGCTCAAGCGCGGGCACCACCGCTTCGCCGCCATCGAGCCCGAAGCGCTTGGTGCCGGTATATTTCACATCCAGAAATTTCTCCAAGCCTTCGGTTTCGGCAAGTTTCTGAAAAATCGCCCGTTTGCCCTCATGGGTGAACATAATTTCCTTGTCGGGGCCTTCGACGCGCTCTTGCAGCCAGGCTTTTTCCTCCGGGTTGGAAATATGCATGAACTCGATCGCCAATGTGCCGCAATAGGTACGGCGCAAAATCGCAATCATTTCCCGAATGGAGGCGGTTTCCAGACCCAGCACATAATCAATAAAAATCGGCCGGTCGAAATCTTCCTCCGTAAAGCCATAAGAGGTCGGGTCAAGCTCGGGATGCGACGAAGGCGGTTCCAGCCCCAGCGGATCCAAATTCGCTGCCAAATGCCCGCGAAACCGATAGGCGCGGATCATCATAATGGCGCGCACGCTGTCCAGCGTGGCGGCGCGGACGGCCTCTTCGTCGGCCCCGTCGAGGCGCGCAGAAATTTTCTCGCCCAATATTGCCTGATTTGGCGCGTCGGACGGCCAGTTGCCGTCCAGCACCGCCGTCATTTCACCGTTCACAATCGGCGGCCAGTCAGCGCGTTGCCATGACGGGCCTTGCGGCATCACATCGCTCGCGCCATTTTCCAGATTGGCAAAATAATCGCGCCAGCTTTCGCCCAGCGCGGGGTCGTTGTTTTTGTAACGGGTATATTGCTGTTCGAGGTAATGCGCGTTGGCACCGTCAAAATGCCCGGAGAATTCGAGAGGATTAATACTCGTTTCATGCGACGGCGTGCGCGCCATAACTTACCCCTTTGAGCCTCACTAATAACAATAGCTTAAACGAAAAAAATGCCTGACAGCAATCTTAATCGGCAGCAGCAGCACCTAGCCCTTCAAAACCTCAACCAAGGTCTTGCCAAGCGCCGCCGGTGACGGCGAAACGGTGACGCCCGCTGACCGCATGGCTTCCATTTTGTCTTCCGCACCGCCCTTGCCGCCGGCGATGATAGCACCCGCGTGACCCATGCGCCGACCCGGCGGTGCGGTGACCCCGGCAATGAACCCGACCACGGGCTTTTTCACCGCAGAGGCTTTCAAAAAATCAGCCGCTTCTTCTTCTGCCGAGCCACCAATTTCACCGATCATGATGATCGATTCCGTTTCATCATCGCCCAAAAACATATCCAGACAATCAATGAAATTCGTGCCGTTTACCGGATCACCGCCAATGCCGATACAAGTTGACTGCCCAAGCCCCGCCGCGGTGGTTTGCGCCACCGCCTCATAAGTCAGCGTACCCGAACGCGACACAATGCCGACCGAGCCACGATTGTGAATATGGCCCGGCATGATGCCGATTTTACACTCGCCCGGCGTGATGACGCCCGGACAGTTTGGCCCGACCAGCCGCGTGTTTGAGCCTTGCAGGGCGCGCTTGACACGGATCATGTCCGTAACCGGAATGCCTTCGGTAATGCAAACCGCCAATTCGATGCCCGCATCTATGGCCTCCAAAATGGCGTCAGCCGCAAAAGGCGGCGGCACATAAATCGAACTGGCCGTTGCGCCGGTTGCGGCAACCGCCTCGCCGACCGTGTCGAAAACCGGCAAATCAAGATGCGTTTGCCCACCGCGACCCGGCGTTACGCCGCCGACCAGCTGCGTGCCGTACGCCACAGCCTGTTCGGAGTGGAACGTGCCTTGCGAACCGGTAAAACCCTGACAAATGACTTTGGTATCTTTATTGACCAGAACCGACATTACGAGGCCTCCTTCACAGCGGCGACAATTTTTTCCGCCGCGTCATCCAGATCATCGGCCGGAATGATGGTGAGGCCGGATTCGGACAGAATTTTTTGACCCAGTTCAACATTCGTGCCCGCCAGGCGCACAACCAGCGGCACGGCGAGCTGGGTTTCGCGCGCCGCCGCGACAACGCCTTCGGCAATCACATCGCAGCGCATAATACCGCCAAAAATATTCACCAATATGCCTTCGACATTGTCATCCGACATGATGATTTTGAACGCCTCGGTCACTTTTTCTTTGGTGGCACCACCGCCAACGTCGAGAAAATTGGCCGGCTCGGCGCCATAAAGTTTGATGATATCCATGGTTGCCATCGCCAGCCCGGCGCCATTGACCATGCAGCCAATGGTCCCGTCCAGCTTGATGTAGCTGAGATCGAATTCCGAAGCCTTGACCTCGGCCGGATCTTCTTCGGCCAGATCGCGCAATTCCATAATGTCGTTATGGCGATACAGCGCATTGCTGTCGAAATTCACCTTGGCATCGAGGCAAATCAAATCGCCCGCGCCCGTCACAACCAGCGGGTTAATTTCCAAAAGCGACATGTCCTTTTCGACAAAGGCGCGGTAGAGATTGGCAATCAGAGCGGTTGCCTGCTTGACCTGATCACCCTCCAGCCCCAGCGCAAAGGCAATTTGGCGCCCGTGATGGCCGGAAATGCCGCCCGCCGGGTCTACGTCAATCGTCAGAATTTTTTCCGGTGTCTGCGCGGCAACTTCTTCAATATCCATGCCGCCTTCGGTTGAGGCGATGAAGGAAATGCGCGATGTCGCACGGTCGACCAGCGCCGACAGGTAAAGTTCGCGGGCAATGTCTGAACCGTCTTCGACATAAATGCGCCCCACTTCGCGCCCCTCGGGGCCGGTCTGATGCGTGATCAGCGTCATGCCCAGCATGCGCGTGGCCTCTGCGCGGACTTCTTCAAGCGATTTGACGACTTTGACGCCGCCGCCCTTGCCGCGGCCGCCAGCATGAATCTGCGCTTTGACCACCCAGACCGGGCCGCCAAGCTGTTCTGCCGCCTTGACCGCTTCATCGGGTGTGAATGCCACATGACCGC
Source organism: uncultured Rhodobiaceae bacterium (assembly GCA_913051715.1). GTDB lineage: Bacteria > Pseudomonadota > Alphaproteobacteria > RS24 > RS24 > UBA7378. Next base: position 10,587 of record CAJXCG010000033.1, on the reverse strand, counting down.
GCGGCACGGGCACCTGATAGGCTCCAAGTACCTGCTTGGCCTGATATTCGTGAATGTTCATGGAAACCCCTCACAGAACTGATCGGATAGGGCTTAAACCTAGACCAGCGTCAAACCCATCTCAACCCAAAACAGCCATTGAGCGCGGCAATTTTCTACTCGCCGGAAATTTCGATAATGCCCGGCCCGTCGCCCGTTTTTGGCGGCAGGGTGATACGCATGCCGTCCTTTGACAGCACTGCCCCTTGCGGGCGCACTTGTTTGACACCACGCATGTAAATGCGCTCGGCGATAGCATTTGGCGGCGGCGGGGCGAAATGGTTGAACACCAAAGTGTCCACATTGGCGGCATTGGCAACCTCAGCCGCCTCGACGGGTGTTGTGTGATAATCCAGCGTGTCGGTGAGGAGTTTGGACAGCGCATCGAGTTCGGCCGTATCCAGCGCATCGGTAATGGTTTTCACGAGTTGGGGTTGCAGCACTTCGTGGATCAAAACATCGGCGTTTTGTGCCGCGGCTGCCAGCCTGCCGCTTTTTTTCGTATCGCCGCTAATCACCACCGAGCGCCCGCGATAGTCAAAGCGATAGCCATAGGCAGGTGTAATAGGCGGGTGCGGTACGGTGAAAGCGGAAATTTTTAGCCCATCTTCTTCGTAAATCGTGACCGCGCCGGTTTCGGGCGCATTGATCAGGCGCGCCTTGAGCCCGGCATTGGCGGGCGACAGCACGGCCATGCCGTGATGGGCAATCCGGTAGCCGTAATCAAGCCCGTAGGCCATGTTGAACCCATCGACCACCTGGTTGATGCCCGGCCCGCCATACACGTCAAGCTTGCTGGGACGCCCGCGCACCCAACTTGCCAGATGCATCTCGCCCAGCGCGGAAATATGGTCGGAGTGAAAATGCGTTACCAACACACCATTCAGGCGTCCCATCGGAAGGCCAATTTCATTGGCGCGCGCCGCGGAACGTGCGCCCGCATCGACGATGAAAAATTTATCTCCCGCAAGAACACCGATGCATTGCTGCGCGCTGGGGCCATTGCCCATGGGCGATGCCGTGCCGCAAAAAGCAACTTCGAGTTTGTCGCCGCCCCAATCATCGTCGAGCCCGGCCAGTACGCCACGCTGAACAGCATTGGCAACCAATCGGTCTTGCACGACCTCAATGTTCATCGCGGCGAGAAAAACGACCACGGCCAGAACAATAATGCCAGCCCCAATCCATGAAACAACCTTGAGCGCTTTTCTTAACATTTCCAGATCCCCAAAAATTGCCCACGAGTGATTATTCTTATGACATAAATAATGTCATAAGAATATCAAAATACAAAATCGCGGGGGCGACAGCTGCTTACTTTAATTTCGGATCAATCTTGCGGCAGGCGTCCAGCAATCCCTGAACGGCTTTGACGGATTTGCGGAAACCGGCGCGCTCGTCGCTATCAAGCTTGATCTCGACCACGCGCTCCACGCCTTTTTCACCAATCACCACGGGCACGCCGACATAAATGTCTTTCTGACCATATTCGCCGTTCAGATGCGCGGCGCAGGGCAGAACGCGCTTTTGGTCTTTCATATAGGCTTCTGCCATTTCAATGGCCGAGGCGGCCGGGGCATAAAACGCCGATCCGGTTTTCAGCAAGGCGACAATTTCAGCACCGCCATCGCGCGTGCGTTGTACGATTTCGTCAATGCGCTTCTGAGTTGTCCATTTCATCTTGACCAAATCCGGCAGCGGAATACCGGCCACAGTCGAATAGCGCACAGACGGCACCATCGTATCGCCATGGCCGCCCAGCACAAAGGCCGTTACATCGCGCACCGAGACGTTAAATTCTTCAGCCAGAAAATAGCGGAAGCGCGCCGCATCCAGCACACCGGCCATGCCCACAACTTTGTTTTTCGGCAGCCCGGAAAACTTCTGCAACGCCCAGACCATGGCATCCAGCGGATTGGTGATGCAGATGACAAAGGCTTTGGGCGCATATTTTTTGATGCCTTCGCCAACTTGGCGCATGACTTTCAAATTAATTTCGATCAGGTCGTCGCGGCTCATGCCGGGTTTGCGCGGCACACCGGCGGTGACGATGACAACATCGGCACCGCGAATGGCGGCGTAGGATTTCGTGCCTTTCAAGTCCGCGTCAAAGCCGCTCACGGGCGAGCTTTCGGCCAGGTCGAGCGCCTTGCCTTGCGGTATGCCGTCAACAATATCGAAAATGACAATGTCGCCAAGCTCCTTCAGGCCGGCCAGATGCGCCAGCGTGCCGCCGATCTGTCCGCCGCCAATAAGTGCGATTTTTTTACGTGCCATGGTAAACCTCTCCCAATAATGCGGCGCGAAGCCGAAAATTCTGTTGCGACGTAGCGTGAAACGCGCGCGAATACAAGCCCCATACCCAAACTACAAGACATTAATCGTTCCGCCCCAAATGGGGAAGAGCCAGATAATGCTGCGCGCGCATTTCCATCAGCCGCGACACGGTGCGCTCAAACTCGAACGCGCCGTCACCCGCCGGATAGAGCGCGTCGGGTTCGGCGTCCGCCGAGGCGACGAGTTTGACTTTATGTTCATACAGCGCATCAATCAGCGTGACAAAGCGCACCGCCTCATTGCGCTTGTCGGGCCGCAAGTGCGGAATATTGTCAATGAACAGGGTGTGGAAGTGCTGCGCCAGAGCCAAATAATCCGCCGCGCCTCTGGTCGCTACGCATAAATCGTCAAAACTCAAACGCGCAATACCGCCCACGGCACGCGGCACGGGCAGGTCGCGGCCCTTGAGCGCCAGCGTCACCGGTGTCGGTGCCACATGCCCGGCCAATTCGTCAAAACGTGCGTCGAGATCGGCGCGCGCGCGCGGTCCGCACGGGCTGAACCAAATGGGCCGCGCCTGCAAACAGGCAAGGCGATAATCACGCGCGGCCTGCAATTCAATAATTTGCGTGCGCGCTTTCAACAAATCGATGAAAGGCATGAAGCGGTGACGATTGAGACCACCCTTATAAAGGTCATCCGGCGGACGGTTGGAGGTGGCGACCACCACCACCCCGCGCTCGAATAACAATGTGAACAAGCGACCCAAAATAGACGCATCGGCAATGTCTTTGACCTGAAATTCGTCAAAACACAAAAGCGTCGCCTTGCGCGCAATATCGCGTGCCACGCGCGGCATGGGGTCGCCGCTTTGGTCGGGGCGCTGGCGCGTGGCGTGAATGCGCGCATGCGTCTCTTGCATGAAGGCATGAAAATGTACGCGCCGTTTGTCGCGCACCGCCACTTTGTCAAAAAACAAATCCATCAGCATCGACTTGCCGCGCCCGACCCCGCCATGCAGGTAAAGCCCCTTGGGTGGGACGGGCGTTGCCAGCCCCAAGCGCCGCCGCCAGCCCAGCCCAAAGCCCGGCAGCAAGGACGGGCGCGCATGCGCGCTGAGCGCGGCGGCCAGCGCGTCAAGGTGAACCAGCGCAGCGCGCTGGGCGGGATCGTCTTCGACGGCGTTTGTATCTACAAGTTTTTGATAATGCGCCGCCAATAGGCCTGTTGAGGTGGTGTCTTCCAAACGCGGTACCCCCGGAAACATTTTGACGCTTGACTTTAGTCAGACGCAAATCGTCGGTCAATCCGGAGCAATCGAGGAGCGATTAAGGGTCGATTTAGCCGTCGTCACCCGTTGCAGGCGATGGGAAAAGCCAAATCGCCAGTGCCGCCGCCGCCAGCGCCCCGAAAATCTGGGCAACCACAAATGCTGGCATGTCGAGCGGTTGAATACCCGAAAAACTATCGGTAAAACTGCGCGCCAGCGTTACGGCGGGATTGGCAAAACGGGTCGAGGCGGTAAACCAATAGCCCGCCGTGATATAAAGCCCGACCAGCATGGGCACGGCATCGGGACGGTGGCGCAGACCACCCAAAATGGTTGTGACCAAGCCAAAAGTAGCCACGCCTTCAGCCAGCCATTGAGCGCCGCCCGTGCGTTGTTTGGTGCCCAGCACCAAAAGATCCATGTCGAACATGGCATGCGCCAAAATGGTTCCGGCAACACCACCAATGCACTGCACCAAAACATAAAGCCCCAACAGGCTGGCAGCCAGCTCGCCGCGTGCGAAAAACACCAGCGACACCGCAGGATTGAAATGCGCGCCTGATACAGGCCCCAATATTGTGATCAGCACATAGAGAATGGCCCCGGTGGCAATCGTATTGCCCAAAAGCGCCAGCCCGTCATTTCCCGCGGACAGGTCCGCCGCCATAATGCCCGAGCCGACCACAGTGCAAACGAGCAGCATGGTGCCAAGCGCTTCGGCCAATAACGGGCGCATGATCAGCCATCCTCGCTGGCAAGAAATGTGTCGAGGCGCCTTTTGATCAGAGCAAAAACTTCGCGAAAATGCGCGCGAACCGCGTCTTCGGTGCCCTGATATTTGGCCGGATCGGGAAACGGCCAATGCGCGGTCGCCGGGTGACCCGGCCAAACCGGACAGGCTTCGCCGGCGGCATTGTCGCAAACCGTCACAATTTGATCCATGACCGGTGCATCCGGCCCGGCAAATTCATCCCAAGATTTCGAGCGAAAGCCCGCATCGGGCAGACCCAATTCTTTGAGCGTTGTCAGCGCCATCGGATGCACCGCACCTGTGGGCGTGGACCCGGCACTAAAGGCCTGCCATTTTCCGGCACCCGCGGCGTTCATATATGCCTCGGCCAACACCGAGCGACAACTATTGCCCGTGCATAAAAACAGAATATTCCTCATGCCTTTCACCTAGGCTGGCCGCATGACAGTTTTGTGACGCAAATTTGCGCGGGGACTAAACCTCGCGTTCCACCATCATTTTCTTGATTTCGGAAATGGCTTTGGCCGGTGACAGGCCTTTCGGACAGGCTTTGGCACAATTCATAATCGTGTGGCAGCGATAAACGCGGAACGGGTCTTCCAGATCGTCCAGCCGATCGCCGGTTTTCTCGTCGCGGCTGTCGGCCAGCCAGCGATAGGCTTGCAACAGCACGGCAGGGCCCAGATATTTGTCGGAATTCCACCAATAGCTCGGACATGATGTGGAGCAGCACGCGCACAAAATACACTCATACAGCCCGTCAAGCTGTTCACGGTCTTCGCGCGACTGGCGCCACTCATTTTGCGGCTGCGGCGTGTCGGTTTTGAGCCATGGCTCGATCGAGGCATATTGTGCGTAGAGGTCAGTTAAATCCGGCACCAAATCCTTGATAACCGGCATGTGCGGCAGCGGATAAATGCTGATATCGCCTTTGACATCATCCAGTCCCTTGGTGCAGGCGAGCGTGTTTTGGCCGTCAATATTCATGGCGCAAGAGCCGCAAATCCCTTCGCGGCAGGAGCGGCGAAAAGTGAGGGTCGAATCAAGCTCATTTTTGACCTTCAAAAGCGCGTCCAGCACCATCGGCCCGCAATCATCGGCATCAAAAACATAGCTGTCGACGCGCGGATTTTCACCATCTTCCGGGTTCCAGCGATACACCTTCAAGGTGCGCGGGGCTTTCAGCGGGCCTTCGGCGGTACGGGTTACGCCTTTTTTGACGCGCGAATTGGCCGGCAGTGCAATCTCAACCATCTCTATCCCCTAGTAAACGCGAGCCTTCGGCTCGATATAATTGACTTCATTGGTCAAGGTGTAATTGTGCACCCCGCGATAGCCGATCGTGGCTTTGCCTTTGGCATCGACATAAGCCAGCGTGTGCTTCATCCACTCTTCGTCATCACGCTCCGGATAATCCTCGCGCGCATGACCGCCGCGGCTTTCCTTGCGCGCATTGGCCCCTTCGACCGTGGCGATGGCTTGCACGATGAGATTGTCGAACTCCAGCGTTTCGATGAGATCGGAATTCCAAATCAGCGAGCGGTCGGCAATGCCAATATCATCCATTGCATTGACGACTTTCTGCATCCGTTCGCAGCCTTCTTCCAGCACATCACCCGTACGGAACACCGCGCAGTTTTCCTGCATGGCTTTTTGCATTTCAAGGCGCAATTCGGAGGTTGGCGTGCTGCCATCTGCGGTGCGGAAGCGCTCGAGGCGCGCGACCGCATCGTCGCCTGCATTTGCCGGCAGCGGCGCATGGCCCTCACCCGGCGTGACAATATCCGAAGTGCGGATGGCCGAGGCGCGCCCGAACACCACAAGGTCGATCAGCGAGTTGGAGCCAAGCCGGTTGGCCCCGTGGACGGACACGCAGGCCGCCTCGCCAATGGCCATCAGACCCGGCACGGTGCGCTCAGGGTCGGCCTCGGACGGGTTCAGCACTTCGCCGTGATAATTGGTCGGGATACCGCCCATATTATAATGCACGGTCGGCAGTACGGGGATCGGCTCCTTGGTCACATCGACGCCGGCAAAAATGCGCGCGCTTTCGGAAATCCCGGGCAAGCGTTCGGCCAGCACATCCGGATCGAGATGATCGAGATGCAGATAAATATGGTCGCTATTGGGGCCGACACCACGGCCTTCGCGGATCTCAATGGTCATTGAGCGCGACACGACATCGCGCGAGGCCAAGTCTTTCGCCGACGGCGCATAGCGCTCCATAAAGCGCTCGCCCTCGGAATTGATCAAAATGCCGCCTTCGCCCCGCGAGCCTTCGGTAATCAGGCAGCCGGCACCATAAATGCCGGTCGGGTGGAACTGCACAAACTCCATGTCTTGAAGCGGCAGACCGGCGCGAATGACCATGGCCGAGCCGTCGCCCGTGCACGTATGCGCCGAGGTCGCCGAGAAATAAGCGCGCCCATAGCCGCCCGTTGCCAGAATAACCTGCTTGGCCTGAAAGCGGTGGATCGTGCCGTCTTCCATGCACATCGCCGTCACGCCGACGCAGCGGTCTTCATCCATGATGAGATCGAGCGCAAAATATTCGATGAAAAACTCAGTGTCGTGGCGCAAAGACTGACCATATAGCGTGTGCAAAATGGCGTGGCCCGTGCGGTCAGCCGCCGCGCAAGTGCGCTGGGCGATGCCTTCGCCAAAATTCGTCGTCATACCGCCAAACGGACGTTGGTAAATCTTGCCTTCTTCCGTGCGCGAAAACGGCACACCGAAATGCTCCAACTCGTAAACGGCTTCCGGCGCATTGCGGCACAAATATTCAATCGCGTCCTGATCACCCAGCCAGTCCGACCCCTTCACGGTGTCATACATGTGCCAGCGCCAATCATCATCGCCCATATTGCCAAGCGCGGCGGAAATACCGCCCTGCGCGGCAACCGTGTGGCTGCGCGTCGGGAAAACTTTTGAAATACACGCGGTTTTCAATCCGCGTTCAGCACACCCAAGGGCGGCGCGCAAGCCGGACCCGCCAGCCCCGACAACGACGACATCAAATTGATGATCGGTAAACTCATATGCACTCATGATCCACTCCTAGCCGACCCGTTTTACTGGCTTACCACCAGCTTCAAAACGGCCAGCGCACACGCCACACCGATTATCAGGGCGAAAAAATTATTGGCGACCAACGCCGCCAGCTTTGTTGCTTCCCCATGAATATAATCCTCGATCACAACTTGCAGACCAAGGCGCATGTGCCAACATGTGCTCAACACGAGCAACAACATGACAACCCCGACAACCGGATTGCCGAGAAACGCCGCCATGGTCGCGTGGTCGGCTCCCGCATGGACAACAAGAGCCCCGACCAAAAACAGCGTTAATGGAATATTGGCGAGCGCGGTGACGCGCTGCAGCCAGAAATGTTCAGTTCCTTTTTTCGCCGAGCCCAAGCCCCGGACGCGCGACAGAGGAGTACGCATTTCACTCATGACCAAGTTCCCAGATACATATAACCAAGCACCCACGCCAAGCCGGTCAGCAGCAGCGGCGCGATCGCCGTGCTCCGTGCGATCAATTCCACATGTTTAAGGTCAAAACCGCGCCCTGTATCCCAGATAAAATGCCGCACACCGCCAAACATGTGATGAAACAGCGCCCAGCTATAGCCAAACAATACCAGCCGCCCTATCCACGAGCCGGAAATGTCGCGCACCAGCGCATAGGCCTCCGGCCCGCTGGCGGTTGCCATAAGCCACCAAGCCAACAGCGCAGACCCGGCATAAAGCGCGATCCCCGTTGCCCGATGCAAGATCGACAACATCATTGTCAGCGTCCAGCGATAAATCTGAATATGCGGCGAAAGCGGCCGGGACGATGATTGATCAGACATAAACTCTCCAAAGCGTGGCACACAATTTTGTGCCCTTTTGTTATAGCCGATGCTAGCAAGGCTGCCAATCTTACCAGCGCGACAGGCTGACGCAGATTAGCCGCGCGCCATCCACACCCAGCAATCAAGATCCAGCAATAATTCTTCGGGGCGGCCGGAGCCGCTATCGGCATCTGCCAAGCGCGCCGCAATGTCGCCGACAGTCTTGTTTTTGGTCACAAAATGGCGAATACGCAGCGCGCCAACCCCTGCGACGCCGGCAATGACGGCTTTGTCGACAATGCGCGTGCCGGCATAAATCGTGTCCCCGGCAAAGGCTGGCGCGGCGTGCGTGCCGGCATTGAGCCCGGCAACACTCAGCGCATTTTCCAGCCCGTTAAAACTCATCGCGCGCGCGTGCGAAATAATATGACCGCCATAAATAAGCCGTTTGCCAAAACGCGTATTTTGTTGCGCCAGCCCGTCAAAATGCACCCGCGCGGTATTTTGGTAAGCCCGCGTCGCCAGCATATGCTCGCTATCTTCCAGCGTCACGCCGTCACTGTGGTCGATAAAGCTGTCAATGGCGTAATCGTCGAAAAATCTGTCGCTGCCCGACTGCGTATGATCCAGCGCGGCAATATTTTCCGGCGGCGGTACGAGGTCACCGGGCGCAACCGCATCGGCAAGGTGCGGCATGACGGGGTCGGGGGCAGGTGCGGACGGGTCGCGCTTATTGACCATCACCCAGCGCACATACTCGACAATCGGCACGTGATTTTGGTTAAGCCCGCGCGTGCGTACCATGACAATACCGCTTTTGCCATTGCTGTTTTCGCGCAAGCCCATCACTTCGGACACGGCAGACAATGTGTCGCCGCAATAAACAGGCGCCAGAAACCGGCCTTCGGCATAGCCCAAATTTGCGATCGCATTGCGCGAAATATCCGGCACGGTCTTGCCGAAAACAATGTGAAACACCAGCCAGTTTTCCAGCGGGCGGTCGGCATAACCGGCGGCGCGCGCTGCAGGCAGACTGCTGTTCAAAATATGGCGTCCGCCATAAAGCGCCTGATACAGCGCGACATCGCCATTGTCCAAAGTGCGCGGCGTTGCATGGGCTATTTTTTCGCCCAACGTGAAATCTTCGAAGAACCGGCCAGCGGTGGCAGCGCGCATCACGGGGCTAACTTTCGGCGCGCGCCGCAATCGCCTCGGCTATGGCGAGTTTTTGCCGCGCAATGTCCAAATGCAAAAGCTCGGTCATTTTGCCGTTTACTTTCAGCACGCCCTGTCCGGCATTGGCCGGATCGTCAAACGCGGCGACAACCGCGCGCGCTTGCTCGATTTCGGCTTCGTCGGGCGCGAAAATAGCGTTGCACGGCGCAAGCTGGCTGGGATGAATGAGCGTTTTGCCGTCGAACCCCATTTCCATGCCCTGGCGGCATTCTTGAGCAAATGCGTCTGCGTCAGCAATATCGTTGAACACACCATCCAGCACACATAAGCCATACCGCCGCGCCGCCAGCACTGACAGTGACAGCGCCGCCATTAGCGGCGCGCGCCCCGGCACCAGCGTAGCTTGCATTTCTTTTGCCAAATCATTGGTGCCCATGACAAAGCAGACAAGCGGCGTGTCGCCCGCGCGCGCGGCCAGCGCATCAAGGTTGAAAATGGCCGCCGGGGTTTCAATCATAATCCACAAGGCCACCCCGTCAGGCAGATGCGCGCACACCGCTTCAATATCGGCGGCGGTTGAGATTTTCGGCGCGAGAATGGCATCGGGCGCAGCGTCTTGATTTTCGCAAAGCTCGCCAAGCGCGGCGAGGTCATCGTGCCCCCATGGTGTGTCCAGCCCGTTTATACGAACCACCACTTCACGCGTGCCGTAACCGCCGGCCCGCAAAGCATCACAAATCTGATTTCGGGCCTGCGCCTTTGCGTCGGGCGCAACCGCGTCTTCCAAATCGAGCAATAAGCAGTCAGCATCCAGCATGCGCGCCTTTTCCAGCGCGCGCGCATTGGCACCGGGCATATAAAGTGCCGAGCGCCGTGGAATCGGTGATTTCTGCTGAGGTTGCAAAGACATTGTGTACTTACCTTAAATTCTATGGTTCAAACAACTTGCCGATCGGAGGGCTTTTGGATGACGCAGTCTAACACACACACCCCCACTGTCTTAGTCATTTCCAGTCAGGTGATTGACGGGCAGGTCGGCATTCAGGCCATTGCGCCGGGTTTGCGGGCTTTTGGGCTTGGCTGTATTGGTCTGCCGACCACATTGCTGGCGGCCCATCCTGCCGCTTATCCGCGAGCGGGCGCCCCTGCGGGCGGGGCTTTGCCCGCCGCGCAAATCACAGAATTTGTCGACTGGTTGCTATCCGCCAATGCCCTTGACGGGCTAGCCGGTATTTT
>CAJXCG010000032.1 GCA_913051715.1 uncultured Rhodobiaceae bacterium | reverse complement strand
AAAAAGCCCTGCGCTCGCTGGAAACCGGCCTTACCGGGCTGAACACACCAGAGGACGCGCCGCGGGCCGACGATGCGGGCGGCATGGACGAATTGCGCGCCGCTTTGACAACCGCGACCCCCTCGCGCCTATTGATGGTGGCCCATGCGCTGCGGCAGAACATGTCGGTTGATGAGGTTTGCGCGCTGTCGCATTTCGACCCGTGGTTCGTGCGCCAGATTAAGGAAATTATTGATACCGAAGCGCTGGTCGCAGCGCGCGGTCTGCCCGACACGGCTGACGCCATGCGCCGCGTCAAGGCCATGGGATTTTCCGACGCGCGGCTGGGTGAACTGGCGGGCACGGATGAAGACAGCGCGCGCGCGGCGCGGCACAAACTGGACATTCGCCCCTATTTCCGCCGTATCGACACCTGCGCGGCGGAATTTGCCGCCAGCACGCCCTATCTTTATTCGAGCTATGACAGCCCCTCGCCTTTCGCGCAACAGGGCGAGTCCGAGCCGACCGCGCGCCCAAAAGCCGTCATTCTGGGTGGCGGGCCAAACCGCATCGGGCAAGGCATTGAGTTTGACTATTGCTGCTGCCATGCGGCCTATGCGCTTGCCGATGCCGATATTGAAAGCATTATGGTCAACTGCAACCCGGAAACCGTGTCCACCGATTACGACACCTCCGATCGGTTGTATTTCGAGCCGCTGACGCAAGAAGATGTGCTGGAATTGCTGGCGTGTGAAATGGCATCGGGCGACTTGCTGGGTGTCATTGTACAATTTGGCGGACAGACGCCCTTGAAACTGTCGCAAGCGCTTGAGCGCGCCGGAATTCCCATTTTGGGCACTTCACCGGACGCCATTGATTTGGCAGAAGATCGCGATCGCTTCAAAGACCTGCTCGACCGGCTTGATCTCAAGCAACCCCCCAATGGCATTGCGCGCAGCACCGAAGAAGCCCACGCCATTGCCGCCGAAATCGGCTTTCCGGTGGTTATCCGACCATCTTACGTGCTGGGTGGCCGCGCGATGGAAATTGTTTCCAGCGACGCGCAGCTTGAGCGCTATATGCGCGAAGCGGTGATTGTGTCGGGCGACAGTCCGGTTTTGATCGACGGCTATTTGCGCGATGCGACCGAACTGGATGTCGATGTGCTGTGCGACGGCGACGAAGTTGTGGTGGCAGGTATTCTTGAACACATCGAAGAAGCCGGTGTTCATTCGGGCGACAGCGCGTGTTCCATGCCGCCACATTCGCTTTCTCAAGACATTATTGAAGAACTCACCCGTCAAGCCAGCGCGATGGCACGCGCGCTCAATGTCGTCGGGCTGATGAATGTGCAATTCGCCGTGCAAGGCGAAACGATTTATGTCATTGAAGTCAATCCGCGCGCCAGCCGCACCGTGCCATTTGTGGCGAAAGTCTTGGGCCAACCCATCGCCAAAATCGCCGCGCGTTTGATGGCCGGCAGCAAATTGTCGGAATTTGGCCTTGATTTGCAGCCTTACGACCATATCGCCGTCAAAGAGGCCGTGTTTCCATTTGCCCGTTTTCCCGGTGTCGATACGGTGCTGGGCCCGGAAATGCGCTCGACGGGCGAAGTTATGGGGCTGGACACGAATTTCGCGCTGGCCTTTGCCAAGAGCCAACTGGGCGGGGGCACGGTTTTGCCGGAAACCGGCACGGCGTTTATTTCCGTCAGGGAAAACGACAAGCAGCGCGCAATTTTGCCCACACAGTCGCTTCTCAATATGGGGTTTAAGGTCATCGCAACACGCGGCACGGCGGCGTTTCTGGCCGAACAGGGGCTTGATGTCGCGCCGATTAATAAGGTTCTGGAAGGCCGGCCGCATATTGTTGACGCGATGAAAAACGGCGATGTTCAACTGGTCGTCAATACAACCGAAGGCGAAAAATCGCTGGCCGACAGCAAATCAATACGGCGCACGGCATTGGTCATGAAAATTCCCTATTACACGACCATGGCCGGGGCGGAAGCCGCGGTTGCCGCCATTCGCGCCCTGTCTGCACAAAATCTGGGGGTACGGTCGTTGCAAGACTATGCTGGTGCTGGCAATTAGAAGCCACACCCGCGCAACACCCGCCGCATACCATCTGGCTATTGCCTATTTCAGAGAATTTGTGGAACATATTGGGCGAGGGCGCACTTTCCGGTGGGAAAACGCACAAATGAGGGAAACATGGAAAAAGTTCCGATGACCGCCGCGGGCTATGCCGCGCTTGATGCTGAGGTCAAAAAACTAAAAGGGCCGGAACGCCAGCGCATCATCAAGGCGATTGCCGAAGCGCGCGCGCATGGCGATTTGTCCGAAAACGCCGAATATCACGCCGCCAAAGAGCAGCAAAGCCATAATGAGGGGCGCGTGATGGAGCTTGAGGACGTTCTCAACCGTGCCGATGTGATCGATGTCGCCGCGCTTAATGGCGCGCGGGTGAAATTTGGTGCCACGGTCGATCTCGTCGACGAAGACACCGAGGCCGAAGTGACCTATCAGATTGTCGGCGAATATGAGGCCAATGTCGAAGAAGGCAAAATTTCCATTGCCTCACCGATTGCGCGCGCCCTGATCAGCAAAGAAGTGGGCGACAGTGTCGAGGTAAACACACCGGGCGGCGGTAAATCCTACGAAATACTCGACGTTAAATTTGTGTGACCCTATCCACCGGCACGCCGGGCAGCTTTTTTGACTGGCGGATGGTCAGCGATGTTTTGACATTGGCGACATTTGGCGCGGGGGTTAATTTTTGCGTCAGAAATTCCTGAAAACTTGCCAAATCAGGGGCCACGCATTTCAAAATGAAATCAATATCGCCATTGAGCATGTGGCACTCGCGCACTTCGGGCCAGCTTTCGACGCGCGCCTCAAACGCCTGCAAATCCGCCTCGGCTTGCGAGTGCAAGCCGACCATGGCAAACACTGTGACGCCAAAGCCCAGCAGCGCCGGGTCAACATTGGCATGATAGCCGGCAATAAAACCGGCCTCTTCCAGCGCCCGCACGCGGCGCAAACACGGCGGCGCAGAAATGCCGACACGCCGCGCCAGATCGACATTTGTCATGCGCCCATGGCGCTGCAATTCGTCGATAATACGCAGGTCGATATCATCAAGGCGCGGTTTTTTCATTACCCAAATTCCTGTATAGAACGTAATAATATTACGCGTTTTGACAAGGTTTGAACAGGAAAACACATGCGGATCTGGGCGATTACAGGCGGGCGGCGCGGCAATGACGTGCTTGTGCTGGGCATTGCCCGTGCGCTGGGCTATGAGCCATTGCTTATTCACGCCCAGTTAAACGCCCCATGGCGCTGGCTCAGCCCTTATCGGGCAGCGTTTGTCGGCGTGCGTGGCGACCCGGCCATCGCCCCGCCCTTTCCTGACCTTGTACTGGCAAGCGGACGCCAGGCGGCGGCGCATGCGCGGTTTATTGGCGCGCGCTCCGGCGGGCGCAGTTTTACCGCTTTTTTTCAAAAACCGGCCATCCATCCGCGCCATTTTGATTTTGTCTGGGCGCCCCAGCACGATCGTCTCGAAGGGGCAAATGTCATGACAACTTTATTGTCGCCGCATTTGCTGTCGCAAGAAATTTTGAAATCTGAAGCCGATAAATGGCGCATGCGGCTGCTCGCCGATTGTGGCGCGCGCACGCCGTTTGCCGTGTTGATTGGCGGGCCCAATGCGGCCTATACGTTCAGCATGGCTGAATTTGAGCGCCTCACGGCGCATATTGTGGCGCTGACGCAACAAAATGCGTTTCCCATGATTACCGTGTCGCGCCGCTCGCCGCCCGCATTTGTGGCGCATTTGCGCGCCCAACTTGCCCAAACCCCGCATTTCCTTTGGGATAATGAGGGCGACAATCCATACGCCGCCCTATTGGGGCTGGCAGAACACATCATCGTGACTGCCGACAGCGTCAATATGGTGGGCGAAGCCTGCACCAGCGGCGCGCCAGTACAAGTTTTTGAACTGGCGGGCGGCAATCGCAAGTTTCGCACCTTTCACAGCGACATGCAGGTCGCGGGCCTCACCCGCCCGTTCGTCGGCGAATTGGACACCCGTTTGTCGACACCGGCCAATGCAACACCGGAAATCGCCGCCGCCCTACTACACGCATGGGAGGCCAAGCGCGCGGGCACTAGCTGAAATGGGCAAAAACATCTGAATAAATCAGCCCCGTGACGACAGGCGCACTTGGGTTGACCGGAATCGGCATTACATTAGGGTCATTCGGATAGGCGGAGCGCGTGATGAGCGAGACTAAACACACTAAATTATTGATCATCGGATCAGGGCCGGCAGGCTATACAGCCGCGGTTTATGCGGCGCGTGCCATGTTAGAGCCGGTGCTGGTGCGCGGCCTGCAACCGGGCGGGCAGTTGACCATCACCACGGATGTCGAGAATTATCCGGGCTTTGCCGATGCCATTCAGGGCCCGTGGCTGATGGAGCAAATGGAAGCCCAAGCCGCACATGTGGGAACGGAAATTATTTCCGACATCATCACCAAAGCCGATTTGAGCGTGCGCCCCTTCACCATGACCGGCGATAGCGGGCAGGTATACACCGCCGATACGGTGATTATCGCCACCGGCGCGCAAGCCAAATGGCTGGGGCTGGAAAGCGAGCAGAAATTTCAGGGCTTTGGGGTTTCAGCGTGCGCGACCTGTGACGGGTTTTTCTATCGCAACAAAGAGGTGCTGGTGGTCGGCGGCGGCAACACAGCCGTTGAAGAGGCATTGTTTCTGACGAATTTTGCCTCGAAAGTAACCTTGGTGCATCGCCGTGACAGCTTACGCAGTGAAAAAATTCTGCAACAACGCCTGCTCGCCCATGACAAGATTGAGGTGGTGTGGAACAGCGAGATCGACGAGGTGCTGGGCACGGATGATCCTTTGGGCGTGACCGGTGCGCGCCTACGCAACACCCAGACCGGTGACACGCATGAGGTCGCCGCCGACGGTATTTTCATCGCCATCGGGCATGCGCCATCGACCGAATTATTTACCGCACAATTACAAACCAAATCCGGCGGATATTTGATCACCGCCCCCGACAGCACTGCAACCTCGATTGAGGGCGTCTATGCAGCCGGTGATGTGACGGATGATATTTACCGCCAAGCCGTTACCGCCGCGGGCATGGGATGTATGGCGGCGCTGGAAGCCGAAAAATATCTGGCCTCGCTGGAAGCCGAAAAAGAAGCCGCCGAGTAAGCCCGCCGCACAGCTATTGAAGCCCGCGCCACGCCATTTCGCGCGGCGTTTTGCGCCCTGTTTGTTTTTTCGGGCGCAATATTTTGGGCAAATGCGCCGTTGTCTCGACCCCTTTTTGCGCCATCAATGTCACAAGCTGGTCGGTGCAATCGGTGAAGCGCTCGGCCACAAGATGCACCACCGCGCCGCTGCGCTGCACGCGCCCCTCAATATGAATGAGGCGCGCACCGATAACCACACGCCGATATTTCTCAAACCTGTCGGGCCAAACGACAATATTGCCCGTGCCGGTTTCGTCTTCCAGCGTTAAAAACACAACCCCACGCGCACTGCCCGGACGCTGGCGGCAAATCACCAGACCGGCAACGCCAATGCGCCGACCATTGCCTGCCGTGTCCAAAACCTGCAAGGGCTGGACGTTGCGCGCGCGCATATTCTCGCGCAGAAACGACACGGGATGCGCCTTGAGCGACAATCGCAGACTGGCATAATCCTCCAGCACTTCCATGCCCGGCGGCAGGGCGGGCAAGGCGGCAGCGTGCTCGTCTTCGGGCGGCAACACATCAAGCCCACGATGAGCAAACAAGGGCAGCGCCGCCGCACGGCTTTCCGGTGCCAGGGCGCGCACCGCCCATAAAGCCTGACGGCGCGACAATCCAAGACCGGCAAACGCATCCGCCCGCGCCAAGCGTTCCAGCGCGCCCGGCCCCAGCCCGGCGCGTTTGGCGCAATCGGCCACACTGTCAAACGCCCCACCAAGGCGCCGCGCCGCAACCAGCGCCTCATAATCGGCCGTCGCCAGACCGCTGATTTGGTTGAAACCGAGCCGCAGGGCTATGTCGTCTTCGTGGCGTTCCAGGTCGGCTTCGCTGTCCGAGCGGTTAATGCATACCGGCAAAACATGTACACCCTGTCGTTGGGCCTCGCGCACAAGTTGGGCGGGGGCGTAAAAGCCCATCGGCTGGCTGTTGATCAGCGCTGCACAAAACGCGGCAGGGTAGTAGCATTTGAGCCATGCCGACACGTAAACGAGCAGGGCAAAGCTGGCGGCATGGCTTTCGGGAAAACCATATTCGCCAAACCCTTCAATCTGGCGAAAACACCGCTCGGCAAAATTCTGCGTATAGCCGCGCGCCACCATGCCTTCGATAAGCCGCATGCCGAACTCGTGAATAATGCCGCTTTTGCGAAATGTCGCCATGGCGCGGCGCAGACGGTCCGCCTCGGCAGGGGTGAAGCCAGCTGCGATCACGGCGATCCGCATGGCTTGTTCTTGAAACAAAGGCACGCCCAGCGTTTTGCCGAGCACGTCTTCCAGTTCCTGTGAGGGAAAACTCACCGTTTCCTCACCATTGCGGCGGCGCAGATAGGGATGCACCATATCGCCCTGAATGGGCCCGGGCCGCACAATGGCAACCTCAATCACGAGGTCGTAGAAGTCGCGCGGTTTCAAACGCGGCAACATGTTCATTTGCGCGCGGCTTTCCACCTGAAACACGCCGATTGCCTCGGCGCGGCACAACATGTCGTAAACATTGCTGTCTTCGGCAGGCACGGTCGCCAGCTCGAAATTTTTACCGTGATGGGCGGCAATAAGGTCAAAGCTGCGCCGGATCGCGCTCAGCATGCCGAGCGCCAGCACGTCGATTTTCAACATGCCCAGCGCGTCCAGATCATCCTTGTCCCATTCGACAAAAGTGCGTTCTGCCATGGCAGCATTGCCGATCGGAACCATTGTGTCGAGGCGTTCATTGGTGATGATGAAACCGCCGACATGCTGGGACAAATGCCGCGGGAAACCAATCAGTTCACCAGCCATATCCAAGGTCGCCGCAAGCGCCGGGGTTTCCGGGTCAAGCCCGGCCTCACGAATATGCTCGGGCGGGGGTGGTCGGCTGCCACCGCCCCAGTTCAATGCCAAAAGCGCACTGGCAACATCGCCGGAAAGCCCCATCGCCTTGGCAACCTCGCGCACGGCCGAGCGGCTGCGATAGGTGATCACCGTTGCCGCAATGCCGGCGCGTTCACGCCCGTATTTTTGGTAAATATACTGGATGACTTCTTCGCGCCGCTCGTGCTCGAAATCAATATCAATGTCGGGCGGCTCATTGCGCTCGGCGGAAATAAAGCGTTCAAACAGCAAATCCAACCGGCTGGGATCAACCGCCGTGATGCCGAGGCAATAGCACACGGCGGAATTGGCCGCCGAGCCGCGCCCCTGACACAAAATCCGCTTGCGGCGGGCAAACTGAACCAGATCATGCACGGTCAAAAAATATGGCGCGTAGGAAAGCTCTCCAATGAGTTTCAACTCATAGCGAATGAGCTTTTCGAGTTTTTCCGGCACGGCATCGGAAAACCGCCCGCGCGCGCCCTCCCAAACCAGTTTTTCCAAAAGTTGCTGGGGCGAAAGCGTGCCGTCAAACGCATCTTCGGGATATTGATAGACCAGATCATCCAACGAGAACCGACAGGCCGATAAAACATTCTGAACATTCGCCACCGCTTGGGGAAACGCACGAAAAAGCCGCGTCACATCGGATAGGGGTTTCAGATGACGCTCACCATTCGCCGCCAAGCGATAGCCTGCCGTCTCCAGCGTGCAGTGGTGGCGAATACATGTCAGCACATCCTGCAAGCGGCGGCGCGCCGGCTCATGATAAAGCGGGTTGAACCCGGCAATGAGCGACGCCCCCGCCCAGCTTGCCAACGCCGCAAGCCGGTCAAACTGCGCGCCATCATCGGGGCCGTAAACAGGCGCGAGCAACAAATAGACATGCCCGCCCGTTATCGCTCCGGCTTTGACGAGCCGCATCAGCTTGTCTCGAAATCCGCCATCTGCGGAAGCTGATGCGGAAGCCGATGTGGAAGCTGGCGGCACCACAATCCAGCATTGGGCACTGTTTTTTGCCAGCGTTTCAATGTCATCCATTTGCAGCAGACATTGACCTTTCACCGCGCGCCGATTGCCGCGCGTCAGACATTGCGACAGGGCGGCATAGGCCGTGCGGTCGCGCGGATAGCACACGGCCTCGAAATCGCATTGCGTGACCAGTCGGGCACCGGGCACAAAACGAATGCCCGCCGCGCGCGCGGCTACATGGCCGCGCACCACACCGGCCAGCGTGTTGCGGTCGGCCAGCCCGATGGCCTGATAGCCAAGATGCGCGGCGCGTTGCACCATTTCTTGGGGATGCGCGCCGCCGTGCAGAAAACTGAAATTGGAAATCGCTGTCAGTTCACCAAAGCCCGTATTTTCATCACTCACGGAAACACCCCGTGCATGAACCAACGGGGCCGACCCGTCTCACGCCCGTAAAGCCCGTCTCGATATATCCAGAAGCGGCATCCGTTACGATCTTCCACGCGGAAATAATCGCGCGTCAGGCTGTTATGCTGGCGTGCCGAGGGCCACCATTGCGGGCTGATGCGTTCGGGCCCTTGCGCGCGGGCGACCTCGTGCAACACACGCCGCCAGCGAAACCGATATGGCGCGCCTTCGGGTATCTCGGCAATCACCTCGATAGGCTCGGGCGCGCACAACATAAAAAGCGGGCGCGTTTGCGGTTCCGGCGCGGCACCAGCCGACAGCGCCTCGCCATCAGCTTCGTGCGAAAGCGGGTGGGCATGCACGGGCTGATAACTAACAGCGTGTTCGGGAATATGCGATGCATGCACGACAGGGCGCACGACAACTTGCGTGCCCAAACGCCCGGCCAGCCGGTCAAACAAACCGGCCAGCGCCGCGACGGGGGGTGTTTTAAGCGCCCGGTGCCCCAGCGTTAGTGGTGCTTGCGGCGTGCTGATTTCGGCTGTCACACTGGCTGCAAGACACAAAGTTTCGACCCCGCACCCGGTATCAAGCCCGCGCGATACACGCTCAAGGCGCGTCGCCAGCAGCCGCGCCAAATGCTCGGCTTCGGCCGAAGGAGCCGCCAAGCGCACCGACAGGGCTTGCATCTCATTATCGGCACGGGTCAAAACAAGGTCGAGGCGCGCAGCGCCCTGCCCGGCGGCAAAAAGTTTCGTCGCCAGCGCCGTGCACATATTTTGTGTGAGCGCGGCAATAACATCGAGCTGCGTAACACCCTGCGCGAGGTTTTCCCGCACGATAAATTCCGGTGCGGGCACGCACGGATTGAGCATTTCGCCCGCCTGCCCCAGCGCTTGCTCCAGCCGCATCACCGGATAAGGCCCGAAGCGGCGCGTCAGCGATGCGCGGGGAAACGCCGCCAGCGCCGCAATGCTATCAAGTCCCAAACGCCGACACAGATCGCACGCCTCCGCCGGCAGACGCAACGCATCCGGGGGCAAATCCATCACTGCATCAGCGCCGTGGCCGGACGGGGCAATAATTATGTTGTCCGGCCCGTAATGCGCCAGTGCCCAAGCGCTGCCGATTGTATCCGCCACGGCGATGCAACAGGTAATGCCGCGGCGGTTGAACCGCGCGCACATGTCGTCGAGCATGCGGCGTTCACCGCCAAACAAATGCGCGCAGCCGCTTATGTCGAGCATCAAGCCGTGGCTGGCGGGATGCGTGTCAGCGCCAACCCATGGGGTGTAGCGGCGCAGCCAGCGCGCGCATTTATCCAGCGCGGCGGGCCCACGCGCCGGGTCAAGCATCTCGATATGCATATCGGGCACCAGCGCGCGCGCATCGGCCAAGGCCATGTCCGGATAAAGCCCGCACGCCTCGGCAGCAATATTGACCGCCGCCAGACGTTGTGTCCCGCGCTGGTGTTCGGCCAGCACAAAAGGCGCATCGCGCTTTTCAGCCGGCATGACGATTTCACTCAACCAATAGGGAAACCAGATTGCCGCAATGCGGCGGCCGGTTGGGATAGCTTCAAGCGCAGAAAGTACAGGCTCTTTTGGTGGCTCTTCTGGCGTGGATTGCGGCATGATACAAGCCCCCCCTAGCTGCCGTAAGCGGGTGCGGCGTGCACAGGCGCAGTTGCGGGGGGCGTGACATCAGCAATCGTAGCATCGGAAATCGGCTCGGAAATCGTTAATGCCTCGCGCCATGGAAAACCCTGCCAGCCTGCCATGGGTGGCGGGCGTTCTAAACTGCCGCGCACACGTTGCAAGCGCACCTGCCAGCTATTGTGCGGGGCGGCAGCGATTTGCCAGCGTGTCGTCGCCGCCGTTGCTGCCTGGCCCGCTTCGGCACCCAGCACCAACACCAATGGACGCCCCACCGCGCGACACGCCATGCTCAACCGTCGGCTGGCGGTAAAATCCGGTGCTTGCTCAAGGCTCATCAGCACCACGCACCCAACCGCCGGACAACTGAGTGCTTCTTGCGTGGCCCATAGCAAATCCGGCAGATCTGCCCCGTTAATATGAATAAGCTGATGGCGCACAAGCCCGACCGTCGGCAAAGCCAGCGCATAAGGCCGCCCATGCTCGCCAACAGATTGTCGGGTCTGGCCGGAGACCACAGCCTTATCATCGGCAAATTGCGCTGCCAGATGCGCGCCAAACCCCGCCGCACTGGCAAAATCACCGGTTTTTGCCGCGCAAACCTCATGCACCCCGCCGCGCAACAAGCCGTGATGCGGCGACAGGCCGGCATCAATGGCGGCAAAGCCGCTCGGCACAGCCTCACCCGCCATCGGCACCCGTTCAAACTTCCGGAGCTTGTGCCGCAGACGGGTGACCGTCAGGCGGCGCTGCTCTGCCTGATATTTCTTTTCACGCATTAATCCACAAAACCGTAATCAGGATTTTTGTTCTTGTTTTGTTCTATTTTAAGGCCAACCAAGAGTCAAGCCCAAGATGGGCTTTGAGCACATGATTTCAGCAAAATTAGCGGATCTGCGCCGCCCCCCAATAGGTGAAGCCCAGTATGCGCGGCGTGGAAGGCACATACATGGCATCCATATCGGTGATTTTGAAGCCACCCTCTTCAATCAAGGCTGGAATATCGCGGTTGATATTACACCCGCCGGCAATGCGGCCCCACACGCCATTAAGCCGGTCTTGCCATTTTTGCACGGCGGCATCGGGCGCGCGTCCGTGTTCGGAAAACAACAATGTGCCGCCGGGCTTCAACACCCGCCGCATACCTTCCATCGCTGCCAGCGTGCCGGGAATGGTACACAGCGTATAGGTCAGAAGAACCGTATCAACGCTGTTGTCCTCGAGCGGAATTTCTTCGCCGGGCAGGTCGATAAACTCAACCGGAAAATCTGCCTTTTCAGCCAGCGGCTTGGCGCGCGCCACCATTTCGGGGGCCGGTTCCAGCCCGAACACCATGTCCACCTTGTCGGGATCGTAAAAGGCGAGGTTCAGTCCTGACCCCATGCCCACTTCCAGCACCCGCCCGCTACATTCAGGCACAACTTTTTCGCGCTGCTTGATAATCGGCTTGGTACCGCAGGCCGCATTCAAAAATCGCGGCAAAACATATTTATTGTAAAAACCCATGAAACACCCCCGTTTTGAAAACAGTGCCATGTTCACGGGCAGAAAAAAAGCCTTTTACGCAGCGCCACCGCCGACCAGGGCGAGATAATCGTTCAAAAGACTAATGCTGATCTCGCCGGGGGTGAATTTATACAGGCCGATTTCAGACACCGGCGTCACTTCTGCCGCCGTTCCGGTGATGAAACATTCGCTGAAATTTTCCATCTCCTCAGGCATGATCGCACGCTCGACAATTTCCAACTGGCGCGCGCGCGCCAGCTCGATGACGGTGCGCCGCGTGATGCCGTCCAAAAAGCAATCGGGCTCCGGCGTGTGCAAAACGCTGTTATCCACAAAAAAAACATTAGCCCCCGTCGCCTCGGCCACACGCCCGCGCCAGTCAAGCATCAGAGCATCGGCATAGCCTTTGCTTTCGGCGGCGTGTTTGGACAGCGTGCAAATCATGTAAAGCCCGGCGGCTTTGGCATGGCAGGGCGCAGTTTGTGGCGAAGGCCGACGATACTCCGCCATATCGAGGCGGATACCTTTGAGGCGCTCTTCGGGGGCGAAATAGGACGGCCATTCCCAAGCGGCAATGGCAAGATTGATTCGGTTGTTTTGCGCCGACACGCCCATCATTTCGCTGCCGCGCCACGCGACGGGGCGCAAATATCCATCCGCGAGGCCATTGGCCGCCAGCGTTTCGACACAGGCCGCATCAATCTCGTCAGCCGTGTAAGGAATTTCAAATCCCAATTCTTGAGCCGAATAAATCAGACGCTCCGTGTGCTCGCGCAATTTGAATATTGCTCCGCCATAGGCGCGCTCACCTTCAAACACGCTCGAGGCATAATGCAACCCATGGGTGAGCACATGCACACGCGCATCGGACCAAGGGATGAGCGATCCGTTCATCCAGATAAAACCATCACGCTGGTCGAATGCGCCATCCATAGAGTTAACTGTCCTTTAACCGGAGTTTCGTGTAGTTGGTGAAAACATTTTTTTTATGTATTGTAACGATAACGATGAGCTCATTATATGTCAATAAAGCTGACTTTTTTGAGACACGCTTAAAGTGGCGATTGCAAAAGGATGCCGATGAAAAAGGTCAAAGAAGAATCGGAAACGCACGATTACAAAGACGCCATCGAATTGATGTTTTTTTCGTACCGAGACTTTATTTCAGACCCCGATGCCATTTTACACAAGCACGGCTTCGGACGCGCCCATCACCGTGTTTTGCATTTTGTTGGATGCAATCCGGGACTGAGCATCGCCAATCTTCTCGACATTTTACGCGTCACCAAGCAAAGCCTCGCTCGCGTGCTGCGCGAACTTATTGACGAGGGCTATATCAATCAAGAGATCGGTATTCTCGACCGACGCAAACGCCTTTTGTTCCTGACGCCCAAAGGCCACAAACTGCACGACAATCTGATAGCGCCTCAAATCGGCCGCTTTGACCGGGTTATGGAAGAAGTTGACACCGCCACTTTTGATAGCTGGAAAAAGGTCATGCGTTTGATGATCAACCCGGCCGACAGGGAAAATGTCGACAATCTGATTGCCACCTCGCGCAATGCCAAAAATGTCGTTCCTGGAAAGGAAGGCTAATGTCGGTTCCTGACGAGGCGACCCCGCATATTCTGATTGTGGACGATGACACGCGCATTCGTGAATTGCTGAAAAAATATCTCAATGATAATGGCTATCGTACCAGCGCAGCGGCAGATGCCGCCCAAGCGCAGGAAAAAATGAGCGCGCTGACCTATGACCTGCTGGTTCTCGATGTCATGATGCCGGGCCTTAACGGCTTGGAATTCACCGAACGCTTGCGAAAGGCACAAAACGCGGTGCCGATTTTGCTGCTCACCGCACGCGCCGAGGTTGAACAACGCATTGAAGGCCTGACAATCGGGGCAGATGATTATTTGCCCAAGCCTTTTGACCCGAAAGAGCTTTTGCTGCGGATTCAGAATATTTTGCGCCGCTCGATCAATGAAGACGACCTGCTCGACCCGCCTGAAGAGATCTGTTTTGGAGATTTTGTATTCAATTATGCGCGCGGCGAACTGACCAAGGCCGGCGCGCGAGTGATGTTGACCACGCGCGATATCGAATTGCTTCGGCATTTGACGGCGGCGCCGGGCCGCATTGTCTCGCGGCTCAGACTCGCCGATGGTGAAGATATTTCCGAACGCGCCATCGATGTCCAGATCAACCGACTGCGCCGCAAAATCGAGACCGACCCGCGCGACCCGCTTTATCTACAAACCGTCCGCGGCACCGGATATGTATTGAGAGTAGATCAAAAAAATGTGGTTTAACCCCGCGGCCCTTCTCAAAGCCTATATGCCGACGGGCCTGTTTCCGCGCTCGCTGCTCATCGTCGTCGTGCCGGTTGTGCTCACCCAGATCATCGTCGCCTTTGTATTTATGGAGCGACACTGGACAACGGTGACACAAAGGCTGTCGCGCGCCGCCGTATCTGATATTTCCATTCTCGCCGATTTACGCATGCGCGAACAGGGCAGCAATAGCGCCTTGCTGAGCCAACTTGCCGGCGACACGCTGTCGATGAGCGTTGCGTTTTTGCCGGGCGAAACCTTGCCCGAGGCCGACCCGCCGCCCATTGTCGCGCTGTTGCACCAGTCTTTGTCGCGCGAACTTGCCTCGCAAATCGGACGCCCCTTCTGGGTAGACACGACAACGTATGAAAATTACGTCGACATTCGCGTTTTACTGCCGGGCGAAGTGATGCGCGTGCTGACCCAGAAAAAGCGCGTCTATGCAACCAACACGCATATTTTCATCATCTGGATGGTCGGCACATCGGTCATTTTGCTGATGATTTCAGGTATTTTTCTACGCAATCAAATTCGCCCGATCCAACGACTTGCCGAAGCCGCCGAGGAGTTCGGCAAAGGCCGCGACACGCCCGAATTCAGACCGAGCGGTGCCTCGGAAGTGCGGCGCGCATCGGCCTCCTTTATTGAAATGCGCGACCGTATTCAGCGCCAAATCGAGCAGCGCACAACCATGCTGGCCGGGGTCAGCCACGACTTGCGTACCCCCCTGACGCGGCTGAAACTGCAACTTGCCATGCTGCCGCAAGCCACCGAAATTCAGGATCTCAATTCGGACATTGTCGAGATGGAAGACATGCTCGATGATTATCTTGATTTCGCGCGCGGCTATCATGGCGAAACTGCAAGCGAGATTGATTTCGGCTCGTTTATCGACCAGCTTTGCCGCGACGCCGAACGCCGCTGGCCGGATGTTCAAATCCGCCTCAATGACACACTCGATGAAATGCTCAGGGTCAAACACAATGCCCTGCGCCGGTGCATCACAAATCTGGTCAATAATGCCTGCGCCCATGCCAAGCTGGTGCATGTGGCCGCCCGCCGCGACAGCGACGGCGCAAATGTTCTGATCACGGTTGACGATAATGGCACCGGAATTCCGGCAGAAAACCGCGAGGACGTGTTCCGGCCGTTTTATCGGCTCGACGATGCGCGCACGGCACAAATGGGCGGCACGGGCCTTGGTTTGGCGATTGCCCGCGATATTGCGCGCGGACATGGCGGCGACATTACCCTCGACCAGAGCAATCTGGGCGGCTTGCAGGCGCGCATATCAATCCCGGCCTAGCTTTTGTCTTCATCCGGCTCAGCCAGGTCGCGCGCGCGTTGAAACGCGGCAGCGGTTGCCCGCCGCATCAAATCTCCAAGGCCGGTCTGGGCCAGCAATATTTCCAGCGCTGCTTCGGTTGTACCGCCCGGCGAGGTCACATCGCGGCGTAATTGTCCGGCCTCGACATCGGGTGTTGCCAACATGGCGCCGGCGCCGACGACTGTCTGATACGCCAAGCGCTTGGCAATATCCGGTTCAAGCCCCAATGCCTCGCCGCTGCCCGCCAGCGCCTCGGCCAAATGAAAAACATAGGCCGGGCCCGACCCGCTAATCGCGGTTGCCGCATTGATCTGGTCTTCGCGTGCCAGCCAGACAATATCGCCCACCGCGCGCATCAGCCATTCCGCCGCCGCCCGTAATGGCTCC
>CAJXCG010000031.1 GCA_913051715.1 uncultured Rhodobiaceae bacterium | reverse complement strand
AATGATAATTACGATAATGTTTCAGACAGCCCACAAGCTGCCATCGGGGGTTACGCGCCGACCCCCGCGCCCGCGCATCTCTTGGCACCTGAATTCTGCGCGGCGGTTGACCGTCTGGGCCGCAAATTTTTCATTTTGGCGCTAGGTGTTTTATCGCTCGGCCTTTTCACATTCGACGATTACAGAACCCTCGGCTTACTGGCGCTGGTCATTTGGGTGGTGGCGCATGTGCCGTTCATCGTCGCGCTGGTGGCAAAACGCGCCTATTTGATTGGTGATCCGGTCGCCGCGCTGCCCGACGACAAACTGCCCAAATTCTCGATCCTTGTCCCGGTCTATCACGAAGCAAATATGATGGCGCAACTCGCCCGCAGTCTGGCGGCGATCGATTATCCGCACGACCGGCTCGAAGCTTTTATTTTGATTGAAGCGAATGACCCGGAGACTTATGCCGCGGCAATGTCTACAGCATGGTCGCCTTTTGTGCGCGTGCTCACCGTGCGCGCCGAAGGGCCGCAAACAAAGCCGCGTGCGTGTAATTTCGGCTTGGCCCATGGGCGCGGGCGGCATGTTGTCATCTATGATGCCGAAGACCAGCTGCACCCGGGCCTGTTGCGCGAGGCTGCAACGCGGTTTCACGACGCACCGTGTGATGTCGCCTGTCTTCAGGCGCCGCTGATTATCGACAAAGGCAATCGTGATTGGCTGACGGCAATGTTCGCGCTGGAATATCGTCTGCTGTTCACCCGCTTTCTGCCGATCCTGTCGAATTACGATTTCGTAATACCGCTCGGCGGCACGTCCAATCATTTCAGAGCCGACATATTGCGTGCGGTCGGTGCTTGGGACAGCCACAATCTAACCGAAGATGCAGAACTTGGCATGCGTCTGGCCCATTTCGGCTTCCGCACCGAAATGATCACCAAACCCACATTTGAAAATGCGCCCCACCGCTTAAAAATATTCTTGCGCCAACGCATAAGATGGCAATCGGGTCATATCCAGACCATCAGCGTGCATGCGCGCCAACCGCGACGCGCCATTAACGCCATGGGCGCGGCGACTTATGTGTTCTTCATGCTGGTGCTCATGTGCCGCATCACCAACCCGATCGCGCATATTTTTCTGATCGGCCATGGCGCCACGATTTTTGCGGCACCGGACACGCTGACCTCTTCAGTGATGGTGATTTCGGTAAATGTCTATCTGCTATATTTCGCACTGGCTTATCGCGCGCTGGACGATGAACCAAAATATTCACGCTTGCTGTACGTGCTCAGCCTTCCCGCCTATTGGCTGCTCATCGCGCCCGCGACCGTGATTGCGGTGTATCGTATGGCGTGCGGTCAACCCGCTTGGAAAAAAAACACCGCTTAAACCGTTTCGGCGCAAAATCTGAAAAATGGAGCGGGTGAAGGGAATCGAACCCTCGTATGCAGCTTGGGAAGCTGCCGTTCTACCATTGAACTACACCCGCCCGGAACATCAAACCTGACGGCGGCGGATCATTTCCGGCTTCAGTTGCGAAAGCCGCGTCACGCCCATTAATTTCATACCGCGCTCGATCTCGCTGTGCAAATTGGAAAGCGCCTTTTCCACACCGGCCTGACCCGCAGCGGCAAGCGCATATAAATACATGCGCCCGCCCGAACACGCGGTTGCACCCAGCGCCATCGCTTTCAACACATGCGTACCGCGGCGAATGCCACCATCGAGAATAACTTCAATATCACCGCCGACGGCTTGTACGATTTCTTCCAGCTGATCAAACGGGCTGCGCGCGCCGTCCAACTGCCGCCCGCCATGATTGGAAATCATAATCGCGTCAGCTCCCATATCGACAGCGCGGCGTGCATCGGCAACGCTCATCACCCCTTTGAGGCAGAATTTCCTGCCCCAGCTCCGGCGCAATTCGGCGGCATCGTCCCAGCTCATATTCTGATCCAGCATGGTCGAGAAATAATCGCCCACCGAAATGGCGATATTCGAGCCTTCACCCACATGGTCTTTCAACTGCGCCAATTCAAATTTTTCGCGCAGGAAAAAATTAAGGGCCCAGCTTGGCTTGACGGCAAACTGAAACGCGCTGGCGGGCGTCAAACGCGGTGGGGTGGTAAACCCCGTCCGCAAATCGCGCTCGCGATTGCCGCCGGTAATGGTATCGACCGTCAGGGTGAGAATGTCGAACTCTGCCGCTTGCGCCATCTCCAACATCGCCGCGTTGAGCGCGCGATCTTTGTGAAAATAAAACTGGAACATTTTCGGCGTGGAAATCAGCCTGCCGATTTCATCAAGCCCCACTGTGCCCAGCGAGGACACACCAAACAGTGTGTTAAATTTTTCCGCCGCGCGCGCCACCGCGCGCTCGCCATCATGATGAAACAGCCGTTGCAGCGCCGTGGGTGAACAAAAAATCGGCAACCCCAGCTGGCAGCCCATCACCTCAACCGACATGTCGATATCGGCAACCCCGGCCAGCACATTGGGCACAAGGTCATAATCTTCAAAGGCATGGGTGTTGCGCCGATAGGTCACTTCATCATCGGCCGCCCCGTCAATGTAATGAAAAATCGGGCCGGGCAGACGACGGCGCGCGAGATCGCGCAAATCATCGACATTACTGCATTGTGATAGTCTGCGTGGCATGACGCCCCCTAATCGGTTTTGAAATGTTTTGACAATTTCAGGCCTTGCGCCTGGTAATTGGAATTGAGGCCCGCACCATACAAGGTTTCGGGCAAGTCTGTCAGGCGCTCATAGATCAAACGCCCGATAATTTGGCCGTGTTCCAAAATGAACGGCACCTCGCGCGAGCGCACCTCGAGCACGGCGCGACTGCCCGAACCGCCGGCTTCGTTCATGCCGAAACCGGGGTCAAAAAAGCCCGCATAATGCACGCGAAACTCACCGACCAGCGGATTGAACGGCACCATCTCGGCAGCGTGGCTGGCCGGTATGGTGACCGCTTCGCGCGAGGCGAGAATGTAAAACTCATCCGGGTCGAGAATAATCTCATGGCTCTCATCGTGATAAATCGGTTCCCAATATTGGCTCACCGGCAGCGCGCCCTTTTGGTCAACATCAATAAGACCCGCATGACGCTTGCCGCGATAACCGACCAGCCCGGTCTGGGCGTCGCCGCGCAAATCAATCGACACGCCCAAGCCCTGATCGATATTCGCCGTGCCGTTTACCAGACCGGTTTCTTCGTGCAGACGCCGCGTCTCGGCATCGGAATGGCTGGGCGAGCCGCGCCGGAACCGCAATTGCGACAGGCGCGAGCCGGCGCGCACAAGTATCGGAAAAGTGCGCGGGCTGACCTCCAGATAGAGGTGGCCTTTATAGCCCGCAGGCACGGTGTCAAACGCGCTGCCAAAATCGGTAATCAGCCGCGTGAACACATCGATGCGGCCGGTAGAACTTTTCGGATTGGCAAAGCCGGTCGTACGCTCGGGCAGGGCCAGCGCCTCCATCAGCGGCACGAGATACACACACCCCGTTTCAAGCACGGCCCCGGGCCGCAAATCGATTTTGTGATAGGCCAGCTTGGAAATTTTATCCATTACGCTGCCGCGTGCGCCGGGCAGAAAGCTGGCGCGCACCCGATACGCGGTATCCGCCAGCCGCAAATCGAGACTGGCAGGTTGTATCTGGTCGTCGCCAATATCGCCACTGGCCCAGATTTGCCCGTCGCGGATCATATTGGCGATGCCATGCGCGGGCAGAATTCCGACCGCATGGGTTTGCCCGCGCGCGCGTTGCGGGGTTTGGGCATCCGTGTCGGGGAACAAATTCTGGTTTGTATTTTCGGTCATCAGCGAATCCTTGAGGTCCACAGTTTAGGCCAGCTTGCGTCCAATGTCTTGACGCCAAGCGCGTTTTTCGACATGTTCCGCACGTGGTAATTTGAGCCGGTCGGCTTGCGGCCACGTTAAACAACCAGCTAAAATGGCCGGGCAAGCACCCGGCCTTGCGGGTTTTGATGGCCGTTCACGGGCCACAAGGAGAAGCAAGGTGAGTAAGAAAAAAAAATACCGGCAGCGAACACGTCTGGTGCATGACGGACACAACCGCTCGCCGTTTGGTGAAACCAGCGAAGCGCTCTATCTGACCTCGGGTTTTGTGTATGACAGTGCCGAGCAGGCCGAAGCGCGCTTTCGCGAAGAAGACGACGGTTATATTTATTCGCGGTTCGGCAATCCCACCGTCAGAATGTTCGAAGAACGCATGATGGCGCTGGAAGGCGCCGAGGACGCGCGCGCCACCGCCACCGGCATGGCGGCTGTGACGGCGGCCATGCTGAGTTTGTTGCAGACGGGCGACCATGTCGTTGCGGCCCGCGCGCTGTTTGGCTCGTGCCGCTATATTGTCGAAACCCTGTTGCCGCGCTACGGCATCGAAACAACGCTGATTGACGGGCGCGATTTGGACGCCTGGGAACAGGCCATGCGCCCGACGACCAAAGTATTGTTCCTCGAGACGCCATCCAATCCGGTGCTCGAGCTTATTGATATGCAGGGCGTGGCTGACATCGCCCATGCCCATGGCGCGCGACTGGTCGTCGACAATGTGTTTGCCACCCCGATATTGCAGCACCCGCTGGATTTCGGGGCCGATATTGTTATTTACAGCGCGACCAAGCACATTGACGGGCAGGGCCGATGTCTGGGCGGCATTATTTTGGGCAGCGCGGATTATATACGCGACGAATTGGCAAATTTCATGCGCCAGACCGGTCCGGCGCTGGCACCGTTCAATGCCTGGGTCATGCTCAAAAGTCTTGAGACGCTGCCTGTGCGCGTTGATGCCCATTGCGACAATGCGGAAAAACTCGTGAGTTTTTTGACCGCGCACAACCATATCGGGCGGGTGATTTATCCCGGCGATAAAAACCACCCGCAATATGATCTCGCATGTCGGCAAATGACACGCGGCGGCAATCTCATCGCATTTGATGTCGGCGCGGACAAGGCCGACGCGTTCAAATTTGTCAATAATCTGAAAATTGCCTTGATTTCGAATAATCTGGGTGATGCCAAAACGCTCATCACGCATCCGGCGACGACCACGCATTTCCGCCTCGACGAGGCTGCCAAAGCCGAATTGGGTATTCGTCCGACAACTTTGCGTGTGTCGATAGGTCTTGAAGACCCGGCGGATCTGGTTGAGGATTTTGAAAGGGCATTGGGCGCGCTTTAGCCTGAGCCGGCAATGAACGGGTGATGTCAGTATGAACAGCGCAACGACGGGCGGGATAACGGTTTCGGTTGAAACGGCTTATATCGAAAAAGACTCCGATCCCGACAATCAATATTTCGTCTGGGCCTATCGCATCAAAATTGAAAACAACAGTGCCGACACGGTGCAACTCATGTCGCGCCATTGGATCATCACCGATGCGCTGGGTCGCCAACAAGAGGTGAAAGGCGCCGGTGTGGTGGGCGAACAGCCCGTGTTGGCACCGGGTGCTTCGTTCACCTATTCTTCCGGCACGCCGTTGCAAACTTCGTCGGGCTTTATGCGCGGCACCTATGCCATGCGCGCCGATAACGGGCGCGAATTTGACATTGAGGTGCCAGCCTTTTCGCTCGACTACCCGCACGACACCGCGCAGCTGCACTGAAATTATGAATGATTACCGCACCATATTTTTTCTGATTGGCATGTTGTTGTCGGCATTGGCGGGCGGCATGCTGATACCCGCCTTAACCGAGATTTTGCTCGACCAGCCGGACTGGCCCGTCTTCGTTACCGCCGCGCTGATTACCGGTTTCATCGCCGGGGCGTTGGTGTTGACCAATCGCGGCAAGCTGCCGCCCTTGTCGGTGCGACAGGCATTTTTGCTGACCAGCGGCGCGTGGCTTTCGCTGACGGCTTTTGCCGCGCTGCCATTTGCTTTCAGCGGCTTGGGGCTAAGCTATACGGATGCGTTTTTCGAGGCCATGTCCGGCCTGACGACAACCGGCGCGACCATCATCACCGAATTGGACAAGGCGCCCCCCGGCATTTTGCTGTGGCGCGCGCTGCTGCAATGGTTTGGCGGCATTGGCATTATTGTCATGGCGATCTCGGTTCTGCCCATGCTCAATGTCGGCGGCATGCAGTTGTTCCGGCTGGAAAGCTCCGACACGTCGGAAAAGATTTTGCCGCGCACCGCGCAGATCGCCGGCTCCATCACGCGGCTGTATTTTGTCATCACAGGTTCGTGCCTGCTTGCCTACTGGCTGGCTGGCATGAGTTTTTTCGACGCCACCGCCCACGCCATGACGACGATTGCCACAGGCGGGTTTTCGACACGCGACGGCAGCCTCGCCGCCTTTAACGCACCCGCTATCGAACTGGTGGCGATTGTCTTCATGCTCGCCTCGTCGCTGCCCTTCGTGGCCTATTTGCAGGTGAGCAACCGCAATTTCAGTGCGTTTTTGCGCGACGGACAGATACGCTTCTTTCTTGCCGCAGCGGCCGGTGCCACGCTTGTTATGTGGCTTTACCAAATTGCCAATGGCACGGGGTCGGGGGCCATCGCCGCCCTGCGCGCGGCCTTCAACACCATCTCGATCTTGACAGGCACCGGCTTTACCACGGCGGATTATTCGCTTTGGGGGCCGTTTGCGGTTTCGGTCTTTTTCATTCTGACCTTCATTGGCGGGTGCGCGGGCTCGACCTCGTGCGGGCTGAAAATCTTCCGTCTGCAAATTATTTTAAAATCCGGCTGGCGCTACGTCAAACAGGTCACTCAACCCAATGGGGTTTTTGTCATTCGGTATAATGGCAAACTTGTGGACGACACGGTTGCCAATTCGGTGATCGCGTTCGGCCTGATATTCGTTCTCTCCTTTGCCGGGCTTGCCATTATTCTGGCGCTGATCGGGCTTGATACCCAGACTGCGCTGTCGGCGGCGGCGGCGGCCATCGCCAATGTCGGCCCGGGGCTTGGGCCGGTTATTGGCCCGTCGGGTACTTATGCGCCACTGCCCGATGCCGCCAAATGGGTGCTCAGCTTCGCCATGTTGCTGGGGCGTCTGGAATTTCTAACCGTGCTGGTTTTATTCGCACCGAGTTTTTGGCGGCGCTGATTATTCGGCGATATGCGGCGTGCCGTCGGCTTGACGGTCTCCGCGCAAGCGGGCGCGCAAATCTTCCTGCATGCCCAACACTGAGGGCACCAGAAACAGCACAATCAAACTGGCAAAGGCCAGCCCCCAGGCAATCGTGATCACCATGGGCAGCAGAAACTGCGCCTGCACGCTGGTTTCAAACAAAAGCGGGGTCAAGCCGAGCACCGTGGTGAGCGAGGTGAGCGTGACCGCACGGAAGCGGTCGCAAATACCGTTAATCACCGCATCGCGCAAAGCCTCGCCTTGTGTGCGGCGTTCTTCAATGCGGCTGATGAGAATAATCGAATTATTGACCAAAATGCCCGACAGCCCCAACAAGCCGACCATGCTGAGAAAGGTCAGGTCAAAGCCCATGAGAAAATGTCCGAGCACCATGCCGACCAGACCGAACGGAATAACCGACATAATGATGATCGGGCGCGAATAGCTTGCAAAGACAAAGGCAAGAATAACGTAAATCATGCCCAGACCCAAAATGGCGCCGGTTCGCAACGAGCCCATGGTTTCCATTTCTTCCTGATTGCGACCACCAAATGCAAAACCGATATTATACTTCGCGGCGATTTGCGGCAGGGTTTCCTCCGACATGGAAGTCAGCACATCATTGGGATTGCCAGCATTGTCATCATAATCGGCAACGACCGAAACCGTGACCTGCCCGTCCGTACGTCTGATGGTCGAAAAGCCCGGTTTTTCGATAATTTCTACCACGGCACTGAGCGGCACAAAACGCGGCGGGTTGGTGCCGGGCACGGTCAACTCGATGTCTTCAAGCTGCTTGGGGCTGGAGCCATCGCGCGGTTGCAGCACGCGTATGGTCACTTCTTCATCGCCGCGCGCAAATCGCTTGGCGATCACACCCTCAAGCGTCCCCCGCGTCATCGTGCCAATAATCTGATTGGTGAAGCCGAGCGCTTGGCCTTGCGGGTTGACGCGCAATAAAAGCTCCTGCTTGTTGTAGAACAGATTGTCACGCGCACGGGTAATGCCGGGATATTGTTCGAGCGCCTGGCGCACTTCCAGTGCCGCTTTTTTCAAAATCTCGGGCTCGGCATTTTGCAACCGGATATCAATATCGCGCCCGGGCGGGCCACCGCGACGCTCGCGCACAAACACATAGCGCAGACCGGCAATATCGGGCATCGCTTTTTCCCAAGCGCGGACAATCTCGCGCGTGCGGATGTCGCGGTCTTCGCTGGCCGTCAATTCAGCACTGATCAAAGCGCGTTCATCGCCAAAAATCGTGCGCGTGCGGCCAATTTGGGTAAACACCACACTGACCAGTTTCTCGCCTTCGCCTGCCAATTCATTCTCTGCGGCATAAAGCGCGGCCTCAATGCGTTGCGTGCCTTGCTTGGTCGCTGCGCGTTTCGTGCCGGGCTGGAAGAAAATATACGCGTTGATCACCTCACCTTCGGGGGAGGGGAAAAACCGAAACGGCACGCGGCCTCCCGCCAACAGCCCAATGACAACAATCAAAACCGCCAGCCCGACTGCGCCGGTCGTGTAGCGATTGTCGTAGGCGCGGGTCACAAAGGCGCGGAATTTTGTGTCGCGGAATCTGTCAAAATCATCAAAGAATTTTTTGCGCCAGGCGGCTGGCTCTTTGGGCGGGCGCGACAGTGCATGGCTCAAATGCCCGGGCAAGACAAGAAAACACTCGATCAAGCTCGCGACCAATACGCTGAGCAACACCAGCGGAATATCGCGCACGAACTGACCCATAACCCCGCCGATCGCCAAAATCGGAATAAACGCGGCCAGCGTGGTCAGCGCGGCGGCGGTGATCGGCATCGTCATGCGGATAGCCCCGCCTTCCGCCGCCGCAAGCGCACTTTCCCCGCGCTCAATCAGCGTCGCGGAATGTTCCCCCACCACAATGGCATCATCGACAATAATGCCAATGGTCATGATCAGCGCGAACAGCGACAACATATTGATGGTCATGTCGAGATAGAACATCACGCCGAAAGTTGCCATGAGCGAGGCCGGAATACCGACCGCCACCCAAAACGCAATGCGTCCATTCAGAAACAAAAACAAAATGGCCAGCACCAGCATCATGCCCGTCAGCCCGTTGAACAACAGCACATTGATGCGTTGAACGATCTTGTCGGCATTGACATCGAAAATTTGCACATTCAGCGTTGGCGGCAATGATTTGGTGACCTCGGCAATATAGGCGCGGGTGGTTTCGGTGATTTCCAGCGCATCGCCATTTTTCGTCCGCATCAGGGTCAGCCGGATGGCACGGTCGTCACCGGCCCAGCCTTCGGGCTGGCTGGCGTCAAATGTGTCGGTCACGCGGGCAACATCGTTTACCGATAATTGCCGCCCGTCCGAGGCATTCCGCAGACTGATGGCGCCGACCTCGTCGGCCGTCAGGGCCAAACCAACCGCGCGCACCTGGCGCTCGACATCGCCGCGCAACACGCCGCCGGGTACGTCCAGCGAAGAGCCGGCCACACGCGCAGCAATCTCGTCGGGGGTCAGCGCATAGCGGCGCAGTTGGGCGCCGTGCGCTTCGATCCAGATTTCTTCATCGCGATAGCCTTCGAGATTGATTTTGTCGATGCCGCGTTCGAGCAGACCGTCGCGGATTTGCTTGGCATAGGCGCGCAAAGCGCGCTCCTCAAACGGCCCGGAAATGAGGATCGACACGGACGGCTCAAAAAATGTCTCCTGCGAAATAATCGGACGCTCGGAGTCTTTTGGCAGGGTTGTCAGCGCATTGACCGCCGCCTCAACCTCGCCGACAGCACGCTGCATGTCGGTTTCGGGATAAAACTCGACATTCATGATCGCCACACTTTGACGCGACACAGACGAAAATTCCTTCACCCCGTCAATGAATCGCACTTCGGGCTGAACGGTGGCAACGATGTTTTTGTCAATGTCCTGCGCTGCCGCGCCGGGCCAGGGTACGGTGATGTTGACGGTTTTGATTTCCGTCGTCGGGAAAAACTGGATGTTCAGATTGATCAGCCCAAAAAAGCCCAGCATGATCATTGAGAAAAACAGCAAATTGGCAGCATTCCGGTGCCGCGCAAAAAGCTGAACTGCGGGCGTTATGGGGTTCATTAGGGCTGATCCACAACTTTGACAGCCACGCCCGGCGCGGCTTCGTTAAAGCGGGTCAACAAGACCATATCGCCATCCGCCAATCCGCTTTTGAGCAGAACTTGGGCGCCATCATCGACGAAATCGACCAATGTGTGCGCCTCAAGGCGTCCGTCCTTGATAAGATAGACGCGGTTGTCGGTGTACACCGCATCTTTGGGCAGCGCCATGACCCCGTCGACCGGCTGGGCGCGCAATTCCACCTCGACAAACGCCCCGCCGCGCAAGTTTGACGGAATTTTACCCTCGAGCGTTGCATAAATATCGACCCCGCGCGTGGCTTGCGAAATTTGCGCCCCGACGCGCTCAATCGTGGCCTGCAATGTCGTCGTCTCGCCGCCGACATTCCACACAATCTGCACCGGACGCCCGATCACATCGGTGTTGCGCTGCAAAAACCGCCCATATTCATCGTCGGAGAGGTTGAAAACCACCTCAAAATTATCCGAGTCGAACAGCATGGCTACCTGGTCATTGGGGTTTAACACCCGCCCTTCGCGGGCCGATATTTGCGTAACATATCCGTCAAACGGCGCCACAACATTGGTGTTTTTCATATCCCGCTGCGCCCGTTTAACCTGCACCAAGTGGCGGTCAACGGTTGACTGCTGCTGCTCTTTGCGCGCCGATTTAATCGTGAAATCGGTTTTCCGGTCGTCCAAGGTTTTTTTGGATACCGTGCCCTTTTTGAATAATTGCTCGGCGCGCTTATAGTCTTGTTCGGCCAGTTCGGCCGAGGCGGCGCGCTCGGCCAAGAGCGCTTTGGCGCCTTTAAGGGCTGCGCGCGCTTCATCGAGGCGCGTTTCATAGACAAATTTGTCGATCCGTAGCAGCACATCGCCGCGGGCAACACGCGCGCCGTCTTCAAATTTTTCGCTCGTCGAGACCACTTCACCAGAGACAAGCGCGCGCAACCGCACCTGTTTTTTCGCCCGCAATTCGCCAAAAGCCTTGATGCTGGGCGTTACTGCGCCATACACCACTGGGCGCGCCACAACCGACCAGACCCGCTCATCATTCGTCGACGGCTTGGTTTCAGGTCGCGTCGAGACCAACAGCACAAAAACGAAAATACCGGCGGCAATGACCAAAACCGGTGCAGGCAAGCGCGTGTGTAGCCCGTCGCCATAGCGGGACTCCAAATTCGCCCGAAGGCGATATATCAAGTCTTTGAGCGCTTGCATTGGTGTGCTCTGCCAATCTTCACGGGTCTCGCCCGTTCTATGCTCATATAACGCAAAAAAGCTGGTTTTCCAGTCAA
This sequence comes from uncultured Rhodobiaceae bacterium, assembly GCA_913051715.1. Taxonomy (GTDB): domain Bacteria; phylum Pseudomonadota; class Alphaproteobacteria; order RS24; family RS24; genus UBA7378. Next base: position 4,758 of record CAJXCG010000031.1, on the reverse strand, counting down.
TTTGCGCGCGTAATTTTATCGATGACCGTCCGTCTTGCCGAATATCTCCTCCGGTGAGAACTGATATAAGGCATTGCAGAATTCGCAACGGACTTCAATTTTTTCTTCGCGCTGCAATTCCTGCTGATCCTCGACCGGTAACCCGGTTAGCATATTACGCACTCTATCACCAGAACACGGACATTCAAAATGCAGCGGGCGCTTGTCAAACACGCGCACGCCATCTTCGTGAAACAGCCGAAACGCCAAGTCCTGCGGCGCCAGTTCGGGGTCGAGCAATTCATCGGGCTGGGCGCTGTGCAACAGGATCGACAAGCGGTTCCAGTCATCATCATCTGCGGCGCTTTTGGCTTCGGGAGGGGTGGAAAACGCGGCCGCGTCTGCCAAACCGCCTTCGGCAGCGAGCTGCTGCAAAACGATGCCGCCCGCGCGCCAATCACACTCACCGCCACTGAGCAACAAAGGCGCGGCGACAAGTTTCAGGCAGGTGCCAATTTGTTCGGAACGCTCGAAATAGCCCAAGGCGGCTTGCGCCAGTGTTTCGCCTTCCAGCGGCACAATCCCCTGATAGCGCTCCATATCGGCACCCTGGTCCACGGTGAAAGCCATGTGCCCTTTATCGCCGAGCAAGGCGATGCCGGTTTTGCCGGCGCGCAAATTTTCGTGCAGCCCCGCGCTGTCAAATTGGGCAAAGCCGCGCAACCCGCCGCCGGATGTGTAGTCGGCCATGAGCGTGTTGATCGGCCCGCCGCCGTGTAATTGCAAAATAAAACGACCATCAAATTTCAACATGGTGCCCAACATGGCCACCAGCACCAACGCCTCGCCCAGCAATATATTGACCGCTTCGGGATAATCATGCGCCGACAGAATTTCCCCGACAACGCCATTGAGCCGAACCACACGCCCATTGGCGTTTTGACCTTCGACCCGAAAAGGCAAGGCCAGATTATCATTGTCGACAGCCGGGGCGCGGGAGGGGGCGTCAGAAGACATGCAACACCCTCATGCGTCCAAACCGAGGCAATAGGTCAAAATTGTTTTTTGCGCGTGGCAGCGATTTTCGGCTTCATCAAAAACCACGGATTTGGGCCCGTCTATCACCTCGGCGGTGACCTCCTTACCGCGATAGGCCGGGAGGCAATGCATAAAAATCGCCCCGTCGCCAAGCGCCATGAGTTCTTGTGTCACTTGATAGGCACCAAAGGCAGCGGCCCTCTTTTCCGCCGTTTCGGGGTCATCGCTCATCGAAACCCAGCAATCGGTTACCAGCGCGGCGGCCCCGCGCGCGGCGTCTTGGGGGGATTCGCAGCGGGTTATTTTGCCGGGCTTGTCCGCCGCCCAAGCCAACACGTCGTCGGGCAACATAAAGGCGTCCGGCACAGCCAGCGCCAGTTCGAACCCCAAAAGCGCCGCCGCTTGAGCCAGCGACACGGCAACATTATTGCCATCGCCAAACCAAGCGATGCGGCGTCCCTCCAGCGCGCCTTTGTGCTCTTCAAAGGTCATCAGATCGGCGAGTATCTGGCACGGGTGACCCGATGCCGTCAGCCCGTTTATCACCGGCACGTCGGAGGCGGCGGCATAGGCTGTAAGATTTTCATGCGGGCCGGTCCGCAACATCACAATGTCGCAAAATCGTGCCATCACGCGTGCGGTGTCTTCGATCGTCTCGCCGCGCCCCAACTGCGTATCGGCCTGATTGAGCAGCATGGTTTGGCCGCCAAGCTGGCGCATGGCGAGGTCAAAAGACAGGCGCGTGCGGGTTGAGGGCTTGTCAAACACCATGCCGAGCATGTGGCCGTTCAAGGGCTGATCGGGGTCGGGCATTGCCGTGGGCAGCCCGGCGCGGGCGGCTTTTCGGGCATGGGCCGCATCCAAAAGCCCACGCAAGGTTGCAGCGCTCAGATCAGCCAGATCGAGAAAATGACGCTGTCCCATCGATTGTGCCATCGGCTGTGCCATCAGGTGTCTCCGACAATGTCAGCGTGCAGCCGCGCGCAGGCGCGGTCGATGGCGTCGAGCGCGGCGCGCATGTCGTCCTGCGCGATATTGAGCGGCGGCAGCAAGCGCACCGTATTGTCGCCCGCCGGCACGCTCAAAAGTTTTTCGGCGCGCAAGGCAGCAACAAGGCGGGTGTTTTCGCACGCGCATTTCAAGCCGACCATCAGCCCGACGCCGCGCAACTCGGTGAAGATTTCAGGATATTTGTCGATCCGCGCCGATAATTGTTGGCGCAGATACCCCGCCATGTCGTTCACGTCGTCCAAAAACCCCGGCGCGCAAACAACCTCCATAATTTCCAGCCCGACCGCCATTGCCAACGGATTGCCGCCATAGGTCGACCCGTGCGAGCCGGGCTGCATGCAAGCGCCGACCGCCGATGTGGTCAAAATAGCCCCCAGTGGAAACCCACCGCCAATGCCCTTGGCAATCGCCATCACATCGGGGGTGACGCCGGCCCATTCATGGGCAAATAATTTGCCTGTCCGCCCAACCCCGCATTGCACTTCGTCAAAGCCCAAAAGCAAGCCTTTGGCATCGCACAATGCGCGCAACGCCGCCAAAAACCCGGACGGTACAGCGCGCACGCCGCCCTCGCCCTGCACCGGCTCTATTAAAATGCCCGCCGTTGTATCGTCAATCAGCGGCTCCAGCGCCGCCATGGTGAAGTCAGGACACTGAACAAAACCGTCCGGCGTTGGCCCGAAACCGGCCAGATAGTCCTGATTGCCCGCCGCCGCCAGCGCTGCCAATGTGCGGCCATGAAACGCGCCGGCAAAGCCGATCAGGGTCACGCGCTCGGATTGGCCTTGCGCGGCATGAAATTTCCGCATGGCCTTGATCATGCCCTCGGCGGCTTCTGAACCGGAATTACAAAAAAATACAAGTTCGGCGAAACTCGCCGCACATAAGCGCCGTGCAAGCGCTTCTTGGCCCGGAATGTCATACAGATTGGACACGTGCCACAATTTTTCGGCCTGCTCCTTCAATGCCGCCACAAGACGCGGATGGGCGTGCCCCAATGTGTTGACGGCAATCCCGGAGCCGAAATCGAGATATTGCTCGCCCGCTTCGGTATGCAGCCACGCGCCGTCACCGCGCACGAACCGCAGATCTGTGCGCCGATAGGTGGGCATGACATGTGATGTGTTATCACTCGAGTTCATTCGAAAATCACCGTCTATGGCCGCGCCGCAAGCGACACTTGACCAATGAAAAAACCGCCCCGAAAGGCGGCACGTTTACTGTTGTTATATCAAAAGGGAATATGGCGGTAAATGATTTGTTTCGCTAGCTTTTCAGCCGATAACCGCGCGCCAGAACCACATGGGCGACGACGCCCAGAATAACGGTCAACCCCGTCAGCAGGCTCGCGCCAAAAACCAGCGACCCTTCGGCATGTCCCGTCAGCGCATAGCGAAACCCGTCAATCATATAGAAAAACGGATTATATTGCGTGACCGAAAAGGCAAAACCGGGCAGCTGTTGAACCGAATAAAATGTGCCGGACAAAAACGCCAGCGGGGTGATAACGAAATTTGTCACCGTAGCCAGATGGTCGAATTTTTCCGCCCATATACCGCCCAAAAGCCCGATAAGCGACATCAGGGCCGAGGCGATGGCGGCGTAAAACACCGCCGCCGTCAAGCTGTATATGCTCATGGAAACGAAAACCGACATGCCCAAAAACGTGCCCGCGCCGACAAACATGCCGCGCGTCAGCCCGCCCATGGTGATGCCGATATTCAGCTCTGCCGGAGATAAAGGCGGCATGAGAATATCAACTACATTGCCTTGCACCTTGGACACCAGCAGCGACGAGGAAGAATTGGCAAAAGCATTTTGCACAATCGCCATCATAATCAGCCCCGGGGCCAGAAAATTGATGAACGGCACACCGTTAATGTCGGGCCGCAATCCCGCCAGCGCCAGCGAAAAAATCGCAAGAAACAGCAAGGTCGTGATGATCGGCGCCATAAGCGTCTGCATCCATACCTTCATGAAGCGCTGCACTTCTTTCATATAAAGCGTCCACATGCCCAACCAATTTACGCGCCCGAAACGCCGGACGCCCAGCGCAGTGTAATTTTCCGGCAGGGCAGCGCGGCGTGCGCTTTCTTGCGAATTGCGGTGAAGGACGTTCATGGGCAGAACAATATACCGAACGCGCGGGGTTTCAAGCGAAAAGACTTTTTGCGATTTTTCGGCGCGGGCGCGCGAATCATGTGGATAAGCGATTCTCACTGATTCCCCGACACAACTACATGTAGTATAAAAATGCTGTCGCGCCACTAAATGTGGTTAAATTAACCAAGAGCAGGGAATAAATTCATGGCCTGGACAGAAGAACGCGTTGAAATGCTTAAACAACTTTGGACGGACGGTCTGAGCGCAAGCCAGATCGCGCGGAAAATGGGCGGCGTGACCCGCAATGCCGTTATCGGCAAGGTTCACCGTCTTGGGCTTTCGGGCCGCGCAACGCCGGCGCGCGTGACCACGGCGCGCATCAGTTCGGGTTCGTCGCGGGCAAGGCCATCAACACCCAATGTGGGCACGGGACGCGCGCGCTTGCGCGACACTGATTTGGACGAGATTAAGGATCAGGTGGTGCCGGAGCCTATTTTGAGCCCGGAAGAACGCGCCAGCGTGCTGCATTTGACCGAGCACACCTGCAAATGGCCGGTGGGCGATCCGGGCACAACGGATTTTCACTTTTGCGGCGCGCGCACCAAATCGGGCAGCCCCTATTGCCCA
>CAJXCG010000030.1 GCA_913051715.1 uncultured Rhodobiaceae bacterium | reverse complement strand
CGCGTCATGGCAATCGCCTGAAAGCTGTTCATGATCCCCCACACCGTGCCGAAAAGACCGATAAAGGGCGCAACCGCACCGACAGTAGCCAGAAATAACATGCGCCGCTCCAACAGCCCCATTTCGCGCGCCACCGCCGAGGTCAATGTCCGTTCCACCCGCCGGATTAAATTGGCATTGCCCGGATTTTTCTTTGCCGTTTCGCCGCGCGCAAACTCACGCATGGCAGCAATGAAAACGCCCGACATGGGGTCAGGCCGCGCGGAATTGACCTTGCGATAGAGGTTTTGCAGAGAATCGCCCGACCAGAATTGCTGCTCAAAATCCTCCGCCGCCTTTTCGACACGCCGGAAAAGAAAGGTTTTTTCAAAAATTATGGCCCAACTCCAGACGGATGAGAAAATCAGACCAATCATGACAAGTTTGACAACAATATCGGCGCGGATAAACAACGCCCACAAAGAAAAATCTGTGGCCGCGGCCAATGCCGATGGCTCAAGGGCTACCGTTTCCATCTCATACCTTTCTGTATTTACGCCGAGACTAGCGGGAAATTGTGACAAAACTGGGGCTAACGGGCTTCATCCGCGTTGCGACGCGGTAAAATCGGGCGGCTTTTCGGTGAGCCAAGCTGCCATCTGCGCCACGGTTTCGGCGGGCATGCGCCGGGGTTTGCCGTCCAGGTCAATGCACGCGGCGTCGATTTCGGCGTGCCACAATAATTCTCCGGCGCGGCGAATGCCCTGACACGCGCGCAAACGCGGTCCCCGTGCCGCCGTAAAAATAGTCTCCACCGTCAGCACATCGTCAATGCGCGCCGGCGCCACAAATTCGATATTCATGGCGCGCACCACAAAGGCCAGCGGCGGCTCATGCGCCAGCAAATCGGAATGGATAACACCGGCAAGGCGCAAAAAACTGGAACGGCCACGTTCGGCAAATTTCAAATAATTGGCGTGATACACCACGCCGGAAAAATCGGTATCTTCGTAATAGACACGCACATCGAGCTTGTGAATTTTATCCGTGAATGTGCCGTCCATGCGCGATATGCCCTTCAATCCTTGGCCGCATCAAAAAGATCGCCATCATAGCCGCGCGGCAAATCCAGCCCCAAATGCTCAAACGCAACGGGCATCAAAACGCGGCCCCGCGGGGTGCGATTGACAAAACCAAGCTGGATCAAAAACGGCTCGACAATATCTTCCAGCGCGTCGCGCGGTTCACCCAAAGCTGCCGCCATTGTATCAATGCCAACCGGCCCGCCCATAAATTTTTCAGCCATGACTTTCAAATAGCGGTGGTCGAGTGCGTCCAGCCCCCGGCTGTCAACATCGAGGCGTTTGAGCGCGCGGTCGGCGAGGTCTGCATCGATGCAGGTGGCGTCTTCAAAACTGGCAAAATCGCGCACGCGGCGCAATAGGCGCCCAGCCACACGCGGTGTGCCGCGCGCGCGTCCGGCTATTTCGCGTGCGCCGTCATCGGTAACATCCAGCCCCATCAGCGCACTGTTGCGTCGGATGATTTGCTCCAGTTCTTCGATGTCGTAAAACTCAAGATAAACCGGAATACCGAAACGGTCGCGCAATGGCGTCGTCAGCAACCCGGAACGCGTGGTCGCCCCGACCAGCGTAAATGGCGGCAGGTCTATTTTCACCGAGCGCGCCGCCGGGCCTTCACCGATCATCAAATCCAGTTCAAAGTCTTCCATTGCCGGATATAAAATTTCTTCCACCGCCGGGCTCAGCCGATGAATTTCGTCAATGAACAAAACATCGTGCGGCTCAAGATTCGTTAACAGCGATGCCAGGTCTCCGGCCTTGGAAATGACCGGCCCGGATGTCGAACGAAACCCTGCCCCCAATTCGCGAGCAATAATTTGTGCCAGTGTGGTTTTGCCAAGCCCCGGCGGGCCCGCCAGCAGCACATGGTCGAGCGCTTCTTTGCGCCCGCGCGCCGCGCCGATGAAAACCGAGAGGTTTTCGCGGCCTTTTTTCTGACCGATAAACCCGTCCAGCGAGGTTGGCCGCAAAGCAGTGTCGTGGTCGTCCCCGCCAGCATCTATCAGCCTGTCGGTCATTTCGCCAACTCCTTCAGAGCCTTGCGTATCAGCGTTTCAGCACTCGCGTCCGCTTCACCCGCAGATGCCGCACCCGCCGCTTGCAATGCGCGATGCGCTTCGGCGCGCTGATACCCCAAATTGGTCAGTGCCGACATGGCGTCCAAATGAGCTTGCGACGCGGGCGTGCCGACACCGGCACCGGCACCGGCGACCGCGCCAAACGCGGTTTCGGGCACTTTATCCTTTAGCTCCTGCACAATGCGCTGGGCGACTTTTGGGCCGACACCGGGCGCGCGCGCCACCATGGCTTTGTCTTCGGCGGCCACCGCCTGCACCAGATCGGCGGGCGACAAAACGCTTTGAATCGCCAGCGCGACCTTGGCACCAACCCCCTGAACGCCCATGAGCAGCCGGAACCAGCTACGCTCTTCTTCGCTCAAAAACCCGAACAAGCGAAACTGGTCTTCGCGCACATAGGTCTCGATTGCCAGCGACACCGCCTCGCCATCGGGGGGACACCCATCCATGAGCCGCGCCGAGCCTTCGACCATATAGCCGACGCCGCCCACATCCACGAGCACCCAGCCCTCGCCGCGCCCATCCACGCGACCGCGCAACCGCCCGATCATTTACCAATCTCCAGCGCCTTTGCCAGACGCCCGCCAAGGTCTCCGGCATGAGCCAACGTAATCGCCACGGCAAGCGCATCGGCGGCATGTTCGTCCGTCGCGCGCGCTTGCGGCAACAACACCTTGATCATCGCCGCGATCTGCTCTTTGGCGGCATGCCCCGAGCCGGTCACGGCGCGTTTGATAAAATTCGGCGCATATTCATGCACCGGAATATCGCGGCGCGCGGGCACCAACAGACATATCGCGCGCGCTTGCCCCAGTTTCAATGTGGCCGCCCCGTCGCGATTGACGAAGGTTTGCTCGACGCCTGCATGGTCGGGGGCCCAAGTGTCAAATACCTCTTCCAGCCCGTTTTCGATTTGCACCAGTCGGGCCGCCAGCGGATCGGTCTGCCGCGACGCCACCGACCCGTTTGCCACATGAACGAGTTTTGCGCCGCACACATCAATCACCCCCCAGCCGGTAAAACGAAGCCCGGGGTCGAGCCCGATAAGGCGATGGCTGGTATTGGTATTCATACGACGTTTTCTCTCCACTCAGCCTGACAATTTTTCCATCACCTCATCGGCAATATCAAAATTGGCGTAAACATTTTGCACATCGTCGAGATCGTCCAGCGCATCCATGAATTTCAAAACTTTCTCAGCAGCTTCGGCATCGACAGCCACATCGTTTTGCGGCTTCCAAACTATGCTCGCGGCCTGCGGTTCGCCCAACACGCCGGCAAGTTCGTCGACCACACCGTGCAAATCTTCCATCGGACAAATAATTTCATGGCCGTCGTCACCGGAATTTACATCTTCCGCCCCGGCCTCAAGCGCCGCCTCAAAGACGGCCTCGGCATCGGCAATATCGGCCCCATATTCGATTGAACCGACCCTGTCGAACATAAACGACACCGAGCCTGTCTCGCCCATATTGCCGCCCGATTTGGAAAAGGTGGAACGCACGTCGCTTGCCGTGCGATTACGATTATCGGTCAGCGTTTCGACAATCACGCCGATCCCGCCCGGGCCGAAGCCCTCATAACGCACCTCTTCATAATTTTCGCCATCGGCATCGGCGCTTTTCTTGATCGCGCGTTCGATATTGTCTTTCGGCATATTCTGCGCGCGCGCTGCAAGAATGGCTGTCCGCAGACGCGGATTGGAATCCGGGTCGGGCATGCCCATTTTGGCCGCCACCGTGATTTCTTTTGCCAGACGCGAGAAAATTTTTGCGCGTTTTTTGTCCTGTGCGCCCTTGCGGTGCTGAATATTCTTAAATTTGGAATGGCCTGCCATGGGGTTCAACTCTGCCAAGGTAAAAATTCAGGGGTCACGGCGCCTGAGATAGGCACCGAATCACTCGACATAGATTACCCGTTCATCGCCGTACTGGAAAGCCTGCCACCGAAGCGAAGCGGCGCGATGTCCACGGCGAGGCCGCTTTGATCATCGGTCTCGACCACGACGCCACACAGCGTCGGCGTGCCCAGCGCTGGCGCGTAACGCCCTCCGCGCAATTTTGTCCGGAAACGCTTTAACGGCTCTTCTTTTTCCATGCCGATCACGCTGTCATAATCTCCGCACATGCCGGCATCGGTTTGATACGCCGTGCCATGCGGCAAAATTTGGGCGTCCGCCGTCGGCACATGGGTATGCGTGCCAATAACGAGGCTGGCGCGCCCGTCGCAAAAATGCCCCATCGCCATTTTTTCCGACGTGGCCTCGGCATGCACATCAACGATAATGGCGTCCGCCGCCTCGCCCAACGGACACGCTGCCAATTCGCGCTCAATGGCGACAAACGGGTCGTCCAATGTTTCCATGAACAACTGCCCCATGACGTTTACCACCATGACGCGCCGCTCACCTGCCTCGTAGAGATTGGCGCCAATACCCGGTGTGCCGGATGGAAAATTGCACGGGCGCAACAGACGGTTTTCGGTGGTGATATATCCTTGAATTTCCTGCTGATCCCACACGTGATTGCCCGTCGAGATAACGTCGACACCGGCCTCGAAAAAAGCCTCGGCAATGGCCGGGGTGATGCCGAAACCGCCCGCCGCATTTTCGCCGTTGACGATAACGAAATCCAGCGCCCATTGCTTGCGCCACAGCGGAACTTGCCGCGTGACCGCTTCGCGCGCTGCGCGTCCCATAATATCTCCGAGAAACAAAATTTTCATAAAACACCTTCACCGCAGGAGATCGCCCGCGTCGGCGTCACCACCCCATCGAGTGGTGCGTCGTGCGGTTCGACCGGACAGTTTTCAACCATCTGTTCATCAAATGCCAGCCCGATTGCACGCAGATGACATTTTTTTCGCAAATCCGCAAGCGTGCGGTCATAGTGCCCCCCGCCGCGCCCCAGCCGCGCGCCGCGCATATCAAATGCCAAAAGCGGCAATATGATGATACTTGGCAGACAAAGGGGCGCGCTGGCATCGGGGGCAAGCATACCTGCCGCATCGGGCGCCAGGTCGCCATCGGCGGCAAAACTTCTAAAACTCAAGGGGCCGTTTTCATGCGTCACCGGCAGTGCCAAAGGCACTTGGCGCGCGCGCAAAAGCGCAATTAAAGCGTCGACGCCCATTTCGCTGCCCGCGGCGTGATACACAGCCACGCAATCTCGCACCGGGTCGACCGGGATATGGGCCATAAAATTGCGCGCAACATCGTGTGCCGCGTTGGGATGATCGCGATGCAGCGAACGGCGGTGCGTCAACATGTGCTGCCGCATTTCGGATTTCGACATGGGTGCCCCCATTTGCGGCTCTCCTGCCTGCACTGACGCAAATTTAATGTGGAACCGCCCTGACCGTCGCCTACGGTATCCTCGGAGACCTACATAAGTAGGTGGGCACCGTGTACGATCGGCCACAACCGATCACAGTGACAGTTCCCGAAAGGATCGTAAGGCCCCGAGCGCAATGGTAGGCGTCGCATCGGGCAGTCCCACGTGATTATTTAACCCTTATTCATTGGCGGCAAGTCAATAGCTTGTTCGGGTTCCTCCGGCGCCAACATGGATAACAGATCTTCTACGCGCTCGGCCGCCTGCTCAAGCGCACCGCCAACCGTTTCTTCCAATTCCTCAATGCGGTCGTGCAAATCCTTGCGCGCCGCGGTGGTTTTTTCAATCTCGTCGCGCACGCGTCCGATCTCATGGCGCAGGTCGCGCAATTCATTGCACATGGTCAACCCGGTCAATACGAGCAAATGGCTGTCGCCCGCGCGATGCCCCGCACCGACATCGCGGCGAATATTCGCGATGCGCGTTGCCAGATCTTCGGCCAGTTGTTGCACCTGCGCCTCTTCACCATCGCGGCACATAATCTGAAACGGTCGCGAATTGATGGAAATTGTTAACTCGGCCACTTAGTCCCCCTCCAGCAAAGTGTCGATTTGCCCCACAACTTTTTCGATCTGCTGTGCGCCGCGGCGGCACCGCGCGTCAAGCTCCTGATTGTGTTTTTTCAGCGCCGACACTTCCGCGCGCAGATGCGCGCATTGATTGTCCAAATCGGCGCTCTTGGCGCGCGCCGCATCCTCGCTCCGGCGGCTTTGATGCACGCCGGCGCCCAATTTTTCCAACGCCGTATGCAAACGGTCCAATGCGGGTTCGATTTTGGTCATGAAACACCTCTATCCACAACATACGCGCAGGGGTGAAATAGCGTCAACACTTGAACAGGGCGGCGCGGCGCGCATGGTGTTTTAGTAGAGGACTTTCGCCAGAGAATCTGGCATTGACTCAGACGTTGCAGACAGCCATTGTGCGGCGCGGAATTGAGCTGCCCGTCGATCGGTGCCTTTTTGATGTGTGAGGATCTCAAACATGCCAGTTTCCGGCGAAACGCCAGATAATCGAAACACCAGCAAAGATATACAATCCATGCCCTTGCGCGATATGGCAAATGCCATTCGTGCTTTGTCCATGGATGCCGTAGAGGCGGCAAAATCCGGCCATCCGGGGCTGCCAATGGGTGCAGCCGATTTGGCAACGGTTCTGTACACAAAATTTTTGAAAATCGATCCGCTGGCGCCCGACTGGCCCGACCGCGACCGATTTGTTTTGTCCGCCGGACACGGGTCGATGCTGCAATATGCTTTACATCACTTGCTCGGCTTCAAAGACATGACAATCGAGGAAGTGAAAAATTTCCGCCAGCTCGGCGCGCGCACGGCCGGGCATCCTGAATACGGCCACGCCGCAGGTATCGAAACCACCACAGGCCCGCTCGGGCAGGGCATTTCGACCGCCGTTGGTATGGCGCTTGGCGAGCGCATGATGAATGCGCGCTTCGGCGATGATCTGGTCGACCATTTTACTTATGTGCTGGCCTCGGACGGCGATCTGATGGAAGGCATCAGCCACGAGGCCATCAGCATTGCCGGACACATGAAACTTTCCCGCCTGATTGTGCTTTATGACGACAATAATATCACCATTGACGGTGCGCTTGATCTCGCCGAATCCGGAGACGCGCTGGCGCGTTTTGAGGCCGCGGGTTGGAATGCCGTACGCATTGACGGGCACGATTTCGAGGCGATTGAAGATGCCATTGCCGCCGCGCGCGACAGCGACAAACCGAGCCTGATTGCCTGTCGCACAGTGATCGGCTACGGCGCGCCCAATAAGCAGGGCACATCCGGCGTGCACGGGGCACCGCTGGGCGAAGACGAGATTGGCCTGACGCGCGAGACACTCGGATGGGACGCGCCGGCTTTTGAGATACCGGCAGAATTGCGCGATGCGTGGCGCATGGCCGGACGCGCGCATGCCTCGGCGCGCAAAGCTTGGGAACAGCGTTTGGCCGAACAATCCGCCGAAACGCGCAACCGCTTTGAGCGCGTCATTGCCGGCGACCTGCCATCGAGCCTCGACACGGCGGTGGACGGCTATAAAAAGCAGTTGGCGGAAGAAAAGCCGGTTTGGGCAACACGCAAATCCTCTGAAAATGTTTTGAAAGCCATCGTTCCGGCGGTGCCCGAAATGATCGGCGGCTCGGCGGATCTGACCGGCTCAAATAATACCCGCACGCCCGACCAAGAAACCGTTTCGGCGGATAATTTCGCCGGCAGCTTCGTGCATTGGGGCATCCGCGAACACGGCATGGCCGCGGCCATGAACGGCATGGCGCTACATGGCGGTTTTATTCCCTATTCGGGCACATTTCTGGTTTTTTCCGACTATTCGCGGCCCGCGATCCGGCTTTCGGCGCTGATGGAACAGCGCACCATTCACGTCATGACGCATGACAGTATTGGTTTGGGCGAAGACGGCCCGACCCACCAACCGGTCGAGCATCTGGCGGCATTGCGCGCGATGCCGAACGTCAATGTTTTCCGGCCCGCCGACGCCATCGAAACGCTGGAGTGCTGGCAGCTTGCTTTGCAGGCCAAGAAAACCACCAGCATTTTGGCGCTGACGCGACAAGGCCTGCAGCCCTATCGCGATTATGAAGAGCGCAATCTGTGTGCCGCAGGTGCGTATGAATTGGCCGCCTCCGGCACGAACCCGCAAGTCACTATTATGGCGTCGGGGTCGGAAGTTCAGCTTGCCATGCAAGCGCTGGAAAAATTGCGCGATTTGGACATTTCAGCGCGGGTTATTTCAATGCCGTGCATGGAACTTTTTGCCCAGCAAAGCCCCAGCGCGCAAGCCGACATTATCGGCGACGCGCCCTTGCGGATCGCTGTCGAGGCGGCGGTGCAGCAAAGCTGGGATCGGTATTTGCGGCCGGGTGATATTTTCATCGGCATGGAAGGGTTTGGGGCCAGCGCGCCGGCCGATCAACTGTTCCAGCATTTTGGCATCACGGCGGACGCGATTGTCGCCGCCGCGCAAAAACACATTCAAAACTAACGTCAGACCGAAAGAGGGGAAAATGGCAATTAATGTAGCAATCAACGGGTTCGGACGCATTGGTCGTCTGGTTCTGCGGGGTATTCTCGAAAGCGGGCGCAAGGATATTAATGTGGTCGCAATCAATGATCTCGGCACCGTCGATGCCAATGCACATATGTTGCAATATGACAGCATTCACGGCCCCCTAAACGCCAAAATACGCACCACCAAAGCATGGCTGAATATTGGCGGCCGCGCGATTAAAGTCATCGCCGAGCGCGACCCTGCCAATTTGCCTTGGGACAAAATGGGCGTCGATGTGGCGCTCGAATGTACCGGCCTGTTCACCAATCGTAACGATGCCGCCAAACATATCGAGGCGGGTGCCAAGCGCGTACTGGTCAGCGCGCCGGCGGGCAATGCCGACCTCACCGTGGTGTATGGCGTTAATCACAAAAAACTACGCAAAAGCCACAAAGTGGTTTCCAACGCCTCATGCACGACAAACTGTCTGGCTCCGGTGGCGCAAGTGCTGAACAAAACTTGCGGCATTGCGCGCGGTTATATGACAACGGTTCACGCCTTCACGGGCGATCAGCGCACCGTCGACACGCTGCACAGCGATTTGCGCCGCGCGCGGGCCGCCTCATTGTCGATGATTCCGACATCCACGGGCGCTGCCAAAGCTGTCGGGCTGGTACTACCCGAACTGGCCGGCAAATTGGACGGCACAGCCGTGCGCGTGCCGACACCCAATGTGTCGATGATCGATCTGGTGTTTGAAGCAAAAAGCAAAACCACGGTCGAGGCCATCAATGCCGCCATCGTTAAAGCCGCGGCGGGCCCGCTCAAAGGCGTGCTGGGCGTGTGCGATCAGCCTATGGTATCGATCGACTTTAACCACAACCCAAATTCATCAACCTTTGATCTGACGCAGACCCAAATCGTCGACGGCAAGCTGGTGCGCGTTTTAAGCTGGTACGACAATGAATGGGGATTTGCCAATCGCATGAGCGACACCGCCATTGCCATGGGCAAGCTCGGATAAATCTGGATACTCCATGCAAGACTTCAGGCCGATTGACCTGCTAAACGCAACGCATGAGCGGGGCAGCATTGTGCTTGTCCGCGCCGACCTCAATGTGCCGCTCGACGAAGCCGGGAATCTGCGCGACGCCACGCGGCTTGCCCGGCTTTTGCCGACGCTTGAAACCTTATCATTGGCAGGCATGCGCGTCGGTATTTTATCGCATTTTGGGCGTCCCAGAGGTATGCCAGACAAGGCACTCAGCCTTGCCCCCGTCGCCACAGCGCTCGGACAGCTAATGAACACGCCCATCGCATTTTGTGATGATTGTATCGGGCCGACGGCGGCATCCGCCCTGACCGACCTGCCCGAAGGCGGTATTTGCGTGCTGGAGAACACGCGCTTTCATGCGGGCGAGGAAACCGATGATGCCGAGTTTGCCGCCGCGCTGGCCGCGCTGGCGCATGCTTATGTGAACGATGCTTTTTCAGCCGCCCATCGCGCCCATGCTTCCACGCATGCGCTGGCAAAAACGCTGCCCGCCTATTGCGGACACGCGATGCAGGCCGAGCTTACCGCCCTCAACAGCGCCCTCGGCAATCCGGCGCGCCCGCTGGTTGCGGTCGTCGGCGGCGCCAAAATTTCCACCAAGCTCGAGCTTATCGGCAATCTTTCGCGCAAAGTCGACACACTGATTATCGGCGGCGGCATGGCTAATACGTTTTTGGCGGCGCAAGGCGTCGAGATCGGCACATCTTTGTGCGAAACGGGCATGCTCGATACTGCGCGCGCCATCATCGCGGAGGCGGCGGCAAACGGGTGCCGCATCTTATTGCCCTGTGACGGTGTGGTGGCTCCTGAATTTGCGGCCGGTCAAACGGGCACGTGCGTGGATATTGCTCATGTTGCCGACAACCAAATGATACTTGATGCTGGCCCGCAAGCCGTCAAAGATATATGCAATGCGTTCGACGAAGCCCAAACCCTTATCTGGAACGGGCCGTTGGGGGCATTTGAAATCGAACCGTTTGATGCAGCCACCACCGCCGCCGCGCGCCATGCCGCCGCGCGCACCAAGGCGGGACAGTTGAAATCTGTCGCAGGCGGCGGCGACACGGTTGCCGCATTGAACCATGCCGGCGTGGCAGAGGATTTTTCCTATGTATCCACGGCGGGTGGCGCATTTTTGGAGTGGCTTGAAGGCAAACAGCTTCCGGGGGTGGAAGCGCTGGCAGCGAACTAGAAGACAGTGAACACGAGGAGACAGGCAAATGAACAAGCAAGCATTGGAAACCATCGCGCAGGCCATGGTGGCGGACGGCAAAGGCATTCTCGCCGCCGATGAAAGCACCGGAACCATTAAAAAGCGCTTTGACAGCATCAATGTCACCTCGACCGAAGACAACCGCCGCGATTATCGCGAAATGCTTTTCCGAACCGACGAGGCCATGCGCGAGCATATTTCCGGCGTGATTTTATTTGACGAAACCCTGCGCCAGAAAGCCGCCGACGGCACCCCATTGGTGCAGGTCATTGCCGATACGGGCGCACTGCCCGGCATCAAGGTCGATGCCGGCGCCAAGCCAATGGCGGGGCATGACGGCGAAATGGTAACCGAAGGGCTGGATGGCTTGCGCGACCGCTTGAGCGAATATCATGCACTCGGCGCAAAATTCGCCAAATGGCGCGCGGTGATCAATATTGCCGAAGGTCTGCCGAGTGCGGCCTGCTTGACGGCCAACACACATGCACTGGCGCGCTATGCGGCGCTGTGTCAGGAAGCCGAAATTGTGCCGATTGTCGAACCGGAAGTGATTATGGATGGCGCGCATTCGGTCGAGCGGTGTTACGAGGTGACGAGCGCAGCATTGACCTCGCTTTACGCGCAGCTTGGAGAACAGGGCGTGCATCTGGAAGGCACGGTTCTAAAACCCAATATGGTGGTATCGGGAACTGAAAATTCGGTGCAGGCGGGCATTGAGCAGGTCGCTGAGATGACGCTTGATTGCTTCAAAAATTGTGTGCCGCACGCTGTACCCGGCATTGTGTTTTTATCCGGCGGACAGTCGGATCAGGACGCAACGGCGCATCTCGATGCCATGAACAAAATCGGCGGCCTGCCCTGGAAACTCAGCTTTTCCTATGGCCGCGCTTTGCAAGCCGCGCCGCTCAAAGCCTGGGGTGGCAAGGCTGAAAACATTGCGACGGCGCAAGCCGCTTTTGCCCATCGCGCAAAAATGAACGGTCTTGCCGCGCGCGGCGCGTGGTCGGCTGATATGGAATAAACCTCAGACAGGTGCCTTCTAATCCGGCGCGCGCGCGCCAAACAAAAACTCAATATTGCCTTGGGGGCCGGCAATCGGGCTTGCAATAATTTTTTCCGGCTGCCAGTCAGGACATGTCGCCGCGAACCATGCGACAAACTCTTCGCACACACGCGCATGCACGGCCGGGTCGCTGACGACACCGTTTTTGCCAATCGCTGCACGGCCGGCCTCAAATTGCGGTTTGATCAGCGCAACCATCCACCCGCCGCGCCGAACCATTGACAGGGCAGGCGGCAGCGCCAAAGACAAACGAATAAAGCTGACATCGCAGACAAGGCAGTCAGGCGGCGTGCCGATATGATCACGCGTCAGCGCCCGCGCATTCACGCCCTCCAAATTGCTCACGCGCGGATCGGCGCGTAAATCGGCATGCAACTGATCGTGACCCACATCGACAGCACAAACATGCGCCACGCCGCGCTTCAACAACACATCCGTAAAGCCGCCGGTTGACGCACCCAAATCGATCGCGCGCTTGTCGGCAGGGCTGAAACCGAACACATCCAGCGCATGCGCCAGTTTCAAACCGCCGCGCGAGACATAATCATGCGCGGCCCCGCTGACCGTGATTTCAGCATTGGCGATTTCAGCATTGGCGATTTCGGCATTGGTATGCAGGGTGTGTGCCGCGCGCAATACAACCTGCCCGTTAACCTTCACACGCCCAGCTTTTACCGCCGCCGCAGCGCGTGCTCGACTTTCAAAAAACCCGCGCGCCACCAGCAATATATCGAGACGGGTTTTACCTGAGATTGGCGGGTTCACGTTAAGCGCGCTTTGGCAATGTCGGTTGCGCCGCACCCTTGCCCATCAATTCGCAAACGCGTGCGAAAATCTGTTCGGCGTTCAAACCCGCTTCATCATACATTTTGGCGGGTGTGTCATGATCAATATAGCTGTCGGGCAAAACCATGGAACGGAATTTCAAACCATTGTCCAAATGGCCCGCTTGGGTCAGAAAATGCGCCACATGTGACCCGAAGCCACCAATCGCACCTTCTTCGATTGTGAAAAGTGCTTCGTGTTCGCGTGCCATGCGCGCGATTAACGCACTATCCAGAGGTTTCATGAAGCGCGCGTCAACAACGCTTGTGCGCCAGCCTTCGGCGTCCAACCTTTCGGCGGCTTGCACGGCCTGTTCCAGCCGCGTGCCGTAGCTGAGCAAACAAATCCGTCCGCCTTCGCGGATGACACGCCCCTTGCCAATTTCCAGCGGCGTACCGCGTGCAGGCAAATCCAGCCCGATAGCTTCGCCGCGCGGATAGCGCACGGCAGACGGGCCATCATCATAAAGGGCTTGTGTTGCCACCATGTGCATCAAATCAACTTCATCAGCCGCCGCCATCAGCATCATATTCGGCACCGTGCCCAAATAGGCCGGATCGAAAGCGCCCGCATGGGTCGGCCCGTCCGCCCCAACAAGGCCGGCGCGGTCTATGGCAAAGCGCACGGGTAGATTTTGCAGTGCCACATCGTGAATAACCTGATCATAAGCGCGTTGCAAAAAGGTCGAATAAATCGCCGCAAAGGGTTTGAAGCCTTCCGTCGCCAGTCCGGCCGCGAAGGTCACGCCATGCTGCTCGGCAATCCCGACATCGAAGCAGCGCGTGGGAAACGCTTCGGCGAATTTATCAAGCCCCGTGCCCGAGGGCATGGCCGCGGTAATGCCGACAATTTTGTCGTCTTGGGCAGCCTCGGCAATCAACGCTTTGGCAAAAACAGACGTATAGCTGGGGGCTTTGGCTTCGGCCTTTAACTGCACCCCGGTAACCACATCAAATTTTGAGACGCCGTGATATTTGTCACTGGCAGCTTCGGCGGGTGCATAGCCGTGCCCCTTTTTTGTCACCACATGGATGAGCGTCGGGCCCTCGCTGGTTTTGCGGACATTTTGCAGCACGGGCATGAGATGGTCGAGATTGTGCCCGTCGACCGGGCCGACATAGTAAAAGCCCATTTCCTCAAACAAAGTGCCGCCAGTGGCAAGGCCGCGCGCATATTCTTCAATCTGACGCGCTTTTTCCTCAATACCGTCCGACAGCATGCTTGCCAGCCCCTTTGCCACACGGCGCACGGATTTATACGTCGTGCCGGAAAGTAGCCGCGCAAGATAGGCACTCATGGCACCAACGGGCGGCGCGATCGACATGTCATTGTCGTTCAAAATAACAATCAGCCGATTTTTCAGCGCACCGGCATTGTTCATCGCCTCAAAAGCCATGCCCGCACTCATCGCCCCATCGCCAATGACGGCGACAACGTGATTGTCCTTGCCCATGAGGTCGCGCGCCACAGCCATGCCGAGACCCGCGGAAATCGAGGTCGAACTATGCGCTGCGCCGAATGGGTCGTAATCGCTTTCTGCCCGCTTGGTAAAACCCGAAAGCCCGCCGCCTTTTCGCAACGTCCGAATACGTTCGCGCCGTCCGGTCAGAATTTTATGCGGATAGGCCTGATGCCCGACATCCCAGATAATCCGGTCATCGGGCGTGTTGAACACATGGTGCAACGCCACGGTCAATTCGACCACGCCCAGCCCGGCACCCAGATGCCCGCCGGTTTCCGACACGGCCGAAATGGTTTCGTGGCGCAATTCGTCGGCAAGCTGGCGCAGATCTTCAACCGGCAAACGACGCAAATCGGCCGGAGTGATAATCGTATCAAGAAACGGGGTCGAACGCGTCATCTTAATCCTTTGTCAAAGTGAGGCGTTTGTATCAGCTTCGTCGCTGAATAACAAATGCGGCAGCTTCGCGCAGCGGGTCGGCGCGCGCACCGAAAACATCCAGATAGCCGACGGCCTGATGCGATAATTGCAACGCCTGTTCGCGCGCGCGCGCGACACCCAGCAAGGACACAAAAGTGCTCTTGTCTTGCGCCGCGTCTTTGCCGACCGATTTGCCCAAATGATCGGCGTCGCCTTCGACATCCAGCACGTCATCGGCGATTTGATAGGCCAGTCCGATATCGTGGGCAAAGCCGGCAAGCGCGTGGCGGTCGCTTGGCTCGGCACCGCCCAAGACAGCCCCCGCATCAACCGCGAAACTGATCAACGCGCCGGTTTTCATTTTCTGCAACCGCGTCAGGCCGCCCGCATCCAGCATGTCACGCGCCGCCATAATGTCGATCATCTGCCCCCCAACCATGCCTTGCATGCCCGACGCGCGCGCCAACCCCGCAACGAGTTCGAGGCGCGTGGTGGCCGTGTCGTGCGTGGCCGCATCGGTCAATATTTCAAACGCAAGGCTGATCAGCGCATCACCCGCCAATATCGCGGTCGCCTCATCAAAGGCTTTGTGTAGGGCCGGCTTGCCGCGCCGCATATCATCATCATCCATACACGGCAAATCATCATGGATCAGCGAGTAGCAATGGATACATTCAATCGCGCTCGCCACCCGAATGGCGGCCGGTTCCGGCGCGTCGAAAATTTGCGCGCTCGCCAAGCACAAAAACGGGCGAAACCCCTTGCCGCCGGCAAGCGCGGTGTAGCGCATGGCTTCATACAAGCGCCCTTCATGCCCGTCGGGGACTTCCAGCAGACCATCCAGTGTGGTGTTCACGTGCTCGCCTGCAAGTTGCAACAGCTCGTGAAATCTGGACACGCGGCTGCCCTATGCCTCGTCGAGCGGTTGTGTGCCCGCCCCGCCGTCGGAAATTTTTTCGATCCGCATTTGTGCGTCGCGCAATTTTTCGTCGCAATAGGCGCGCAACTGGCTGCCGCGCTGATAGATTTCAATGGAGGCTTCCAGCGCCACGTCACCGCGTTCCAGACGTTCGACAATGGTTTCCAACTCGGCCAATGCCGCCTCGAAACTCAGCGCACGGATATCTTCGGCGATCTCCGTTTTTTCGTTATCTGGCCCATGGTCGGTCATCATCTGTCTCCATGCGTGTAGCTAGACGGTGGTAAAATTATACACGCCATCTTCGTCCAGTTGCATATTTACCAGCTTGCGATGCACCAGACACATCAAATGCGCCAGACTTTCGCCCGTCGCCATAAAATACGTGTCGGAGGTGATTTTGCGCTTGAACAAAGCCGAGAAAATTTCCCGATCGACCGCGCGGCGCGGTGTCTTGCACACATCCAAAAGGCGCGAGAGTGATTTTTCATGCCCGTCGACCAGCGCATCAAGACGCGCGTGTAGCCCGTAAAATGGCTCATTATGGGCGGGCAGCACCAGCGTATCGCCCGGCAATTCTTTACGCAGCCGCGTGCAGCTGTCGATCCAGTCTTGCAGCGGGTTGCCATGCGGCTCGGTCGGAAATAACGACACATTTGACGAGATGCGCGGAATAACCTGGTCACCGGAAATCAGCACGTTTAACTCGGCACAATAAAGACACGCATGCTCGGGCGCGTGTCCGCTGCCAATTTCCACCCGCCAAATGCGCCCGCCAATTTCCAGTTCATCGTCCTGCTTGAGGCGGTTATAGGCTTGCGGTA
>CAJXCG010000029.1 GCA_913051715.1 uncultured Rhodobiaceae bacterium | reverse complement strand
GCCGTGGCGCGCGAAATGGGGCTGTTGGAGCGGCGGATGCTGTTTTTAGCCACCGTCGGCGCGGTCGCGCCCTTTATCGGTCTTTTCGGCACAGTGTGGGGCATTATGAACAGCTTTCAGGCGATTGCCATGACGCGCGACACCAATTTGGCCGTCGTTGCGCCCGGCATTGCCGAAGCGCTTTTTGCGACCGGATTGGGCTTGTTGGCGGCCATTCCTGCCGTGATTGCGTATAATAAATTTTCCCACGACCTGACCCGTTTCGGTGCGCGTCTCGATTTGTTCGCCGATGATTTTGCCGTGCTGCTCGCGCGCCAGTCGGACGAGGCATAGCCAAATGGGCATGTCGACATCGCAGAAAAAACCGGCCTCCCAGCGACGCCCGCGCTACCAACCGATGAGCGAGATCAATGTGACCCCAATGGTCGATGTGATGCTGGTTTTGTTAATCGTGTTCATGGTTGCCGCCCCGCTTTTGACTGTCGGGGTGCCTGTCAATCTGCCCAAGGCGGGCGCGCAAGCGCTGACCGGCGATGACGAGCCGCTGGCGATTTCGGTCAATCAGGGCGGCCAGATTTTTATCGAGGAAACGCAAGTCAAGCTGGGTGATCTCGTGCCGCGCCTGAGAGCGCTGGTCGGCACAGGATATGATCAGCGCATATATGTGCGCGGCGACCGCGATGTTGCCTATGGGCGTGTTGCGGCGGTGGTGGCGCGCATAAATAATGCCGGGTTTACCCGCGTCGCGCTGGTTACCGAGCAAGATAGCGGGCGCAAATAACCCCGTGATCGCCAGTCGTGACATATCTGCCTCGCTTGGGTTGCATGTGGTGTTGGCGCTGGTCATCGGATTTTGGACACCGGTCATGACATCGCTGGATACGAGCGATGCTCTGTTGCCGGTAGAAATTGTGACGGTCGATGAGTTTACGCGGCTGATGCGCGACAAACCGAAAGAAGAGGCCGAGAAAAAACCATCTGCCGCAAAACCCGCCCCGCCCATAGCACGCGAGACGGCACCGCCACCGCCTGCGCCTGCCGAGGCCATGCCATTGGATAAGCCATTGGATAAGCCATTGGAGGCGCCGCTACCCGAGCCCAAGCGCGTGCCCGAAAAAACCATTGCCGAGCCGGTTGAAAAAGCCACCCCCATTCGCCAGCTGCGCCCGGTGGCGCGACCTGCGCCGCCAAAGCCGAAGCCTGTTCTAGACGTGTCTCAGATCCGCGCGCTGCTGAACAAAACACCCGACACACCCACCGCATCCGAGCCTGTGGCGGAAGACGAGGTGGTGTCTGAAAAAATCCGGCTGACCCTCAATGAAATTGACGCCTTCCGCACCCAGATGCGGCGTTGCTGGAACCCGCCATCGGGGGCGTTAAATGCCGAGGATTTGATTGTGCAGGTGCGCGTGTCACTGGCCCCGAACGGCATGATTTCAGCGGGCCCCAAAGTGATGAACCGGGCAAAATTGGGCGACCCGTTTTTCCGCGCGGCGGCCGAAAGCGTATTGCGCGCCATTCGCCGGTGCCAACCATTCAAAATGCCGCCGGAAAAATATGCGGCTTGGCGTGACATTGAATTGAAATTTGATCCTGGCAAAATGCTGGGGGGTTAGCAGGAAGGGTTATTCCATGGGTATTCGTAAATTTTTGGGTTGGGTGATGGTGCTGGCTTTATGGTCGGGCGCACCGGCAAATGCGGCGCTCAAAATCGACATCACGCAGGGCAATGTCGAACCTCTTCCGATTGCGGTTTTGGATTTTGTCAGTGAAGACGGGGTCGGCATGAAGCTGGCGCAAGTCGTGACCGCGGATCTCGAGCGATCGGGGCTTTTCCGCCCGATCGACCGCGCAGCCTTTATTGAATCGCAGGTCGACGTCAATGTGCGCCCGCGGTTTCGCGATTGGCGGCTGGTCAATGCACTGGCCCTCGTTACGGGCCGCGCCATTCGCCAGAATGACGGGCGGCTGCGGGTCGAGTTCAGATTGTGGGATGTGGTTGCCCAACAACAGATGACGGGCCTGCAATTTTTTACCACGCCTGAGAATTGGCGGCGTATCAGCCATCTTGTGGCCGATGCAATTTATGAACGCCTGACGGGGGAGACCGGATATTTCGATACGCGCATTGTTTTCGTGTCGGAAACCGGCCCCAAAAACAAGCGCGTCAAGCGGTTGGCGATTATGGATCAAGATGGTTTTGCGCGCAGCGAACTGACCGACGGGCGGGCGCTGGCGCTGACCCCACGTTTCAGCCCGACGGCGCAGGAAATCACTTATTTATCTTATTATCGCAATAAGCCGCGTGTTTACCTCTTGAATATCGAGACGGGGCAACAAGAAGTTGTCGGTGATTTTCCGGGCATGACTTTTGCGCCACGGTTTTCGCCCGACGGCCAAAAAATCGTGATGAGCCTGGAGCGCAACGGGAACTCAAATATTTACACCATGGACTTACGTACCCGCGAAACCCGTCGGCTTACCTCGTCGCTCGCCATTGATACCGCGCCGTGTTACGCGCCCGATGGGGGGCAGATTGTTTTCGAGTCCGACCGCATGGGCACGCAGCAACTCTATATTATGGAGGCCGACGGCAAAAATGTGCGGCGCATCAGCTATGGCGAGGGGCGCTATGCGACGCCCGTCTGGTCGCCGCGCGGCGATTTGATTGCCTTCACCAAAACTTACAAGGGCCGGTTTTTGATCGGGGTTATGAAAACTGATGGCAGCGGCGAGCGCATTTTGACCGAAGGCTTTCATAATGAAGGCCCCGCTTGGTCGCCTAATGGCCGCGTTTTGGCCTTTTTCCGCGAAAGCAAGGGTGCCGATGGCGGCCCCAAATTATGGACGGTGGATGTCACAGGCTATAATGAACAGCCCGTTGCGGTCGAAGGTTACGCCTCAGACCCGGCATGGTCGCCGCTAATCCGGTAAAAAGTCAAAATCGCCTTATGCGCCGCGAGCGCGTTTGCAGGTTTACATTTCTTCGCGGTTTTGGTTTAACAAAACTGACTATTTTGTTTTGTTACTATATGACAACGATCGGTTCAGTTCATATTGGTTTATTCGGAAGGAATCCCATGATGACTAAGTATTCTCCTATCAAAAGACTTGCAGCATTTGGTGCGGTCGCTTTTATTCTCGCTGCCTGTTCTGTGCCAGATGCAAAAATTTCGAGTTCTGCGTCTTCATCCAGCGCCGCGAGCAGCGCGGCTGGCTCTGCTTCGGCAAAATATCTGGTCGAGAATGTTGGAGATCGGGTTTTCTTCGCCACCGACCGTTCGGTTCTTGATGCTTCCGCCCGCGGCACGCTGGTGCGCCAGGCAGAATGGCTCAACCAAAATGGCGGTATCAATCTGACCATTGAAGGCCATGCCGACGAACGCGGCACACGCGAGTATAACTTGGCACTGGGCGCACGCCGCGCCAATGCCGTACGCGATTTTCTGATCAGCCAGGGTGTGAGTGCAAACCGTTTGCAAACCATCTCATTCGGCAAGGAACGTCCGGTTTCGCTATGCTCGGAAGAAAGCTGCTGGTCAAAAAATCGGCGGTCGGTTTCAACCATCCGCTAATTCCGAAACGGGTTTTTTGAAGGGCGCCTTTGGGCGCCCTTTGCTTTTTGCCCTATTTTTGCCAGCTTTGGATGCATGGTTGAGCGTATGAAGAAGTTATTGCTAATGACCTGTCTGGGGGTGGTGGCGTTTGCACCGCGTTTTGCGGCGGCGCAAATGCCATCTGCGAATGAACCCGATATGTCGCTGGGCAATCCGCCAATTATTGAAACACCGCTGGAGCCGCTCGCGCCAGCCGCCGATACACCGACCTCGCTCAACCCGTTTCAAGCGGCCAATGCCGATGCAAATGGCGACACGGGGGCCAGCGCAGAAAGCCGCATCAGCGCAGTTGAGGCGAAACTCGCGGAACTCGCCCAGCGCATGACCGCGGACCGAACCTTGCTCATGCGCCAGCAAATGACGCGCCTGCGCGCCATCGACCAGCGGCTCGAGGAAATGGCGCTGCAAATTGGCGAGTTGGGGGTGCGTTCTGTCAGTGATACAGGCACACTCAACACGGCGCTCCCAACGCCCGTGGCGGCGGCAGACCCGTTTGCCGACCCGGCGCAGGCGGCCGGCATCCGCTTGCGTCTCAGCACGATTGAGGAAAATTTGCGCCAAGTTAGCGGTCAGACGGGGGAGCTTGTGCAGTCGCTCGAAAAATTGATGCAACAGGTCGAAACCGCGCGTCAGGATAATGAGTTTCGTTTTCAGCAAATCGAAGGCACGATGGGCCGCGCCGCGCGCGACCCTGACGCCGTGCCCTCATCGGAGCCGGAAGTGTTGGGACAAATTCGTATGGCGTCACCGGTCGAAAAATTGGATGGGCCGAGCGCAGAAACCGGGCCGACCGTTGCGCTGATTGGTGAGGGCGATTTACCGGTGCAAACCAGCATTGGCGAGCCCCGCGTGCGGCCATCGCTCAACGATCCCAAAGAATTGTATGACCGCGCGCTGGCAGATCTGCGCGCAGGGTCGTATGCCGGGGCGCAAATCGACTTCGAACAAATGCTGGTGCAGTTTCCCGCGCATAAACTTGCGGGTAACGCGCAATATTGGCTGGGCGAGACGTTTTATGTGCGCCGCCAGTTCAAGCAGGCGGCGGAAGCGTTTCTGGCGGGCTATACCACCTATCAGCAAAGCACCAAGGCGCCCGACAGTCTGCTCAAACTGGGCATGACGCTGGCTGCCATGGGTGAGAAAAAAACCAGCTGTGATGCGTTTAAAGAGCTTTCCGTGAAGTTCCCCCAAGCGCCACAGGCGATTGCCAAGCGCGCGCAGATTGAAAAAACCCGTGTCGGCTGTACGTCCTGAGATCAAGCCGCCGACGACCGGCCCGCGATTTCTCGCGGCGTTGAAAAAACTCGCCCCCCATAAGCGCTATGCCTTGGCCGTATCGGGCGGGCGCGACTCGATGGCATTGGTTGCGCTGGCGGCAGCCGCGGTCAAAAAATCGGGCGCGCCGCGTTTTCATGTCGTCAGTGTTGACCATGGGCTCCGGAAACAAGCGCGGCAGGAACTTCGCCTTGTGGCTGATACCTGCCGCCGTGTCGGCTTGCCGCATAAAATTTTACGCGCCGATGTACCGCTGGGCAAAACCGGCATCCAGCAGGCGGCGCGGGACTTGCGCTACCGCCTGATGGCGGGCTGGTGCGCGGCGCAGAAAATTCCGGCTCTGGTGGTTGCCCATCATCAGCGCGATCAGGCCGAAACACTATTGATGCGCCTTGCCCGTGGCAGCGGTGTTGACGGGCTGTCGGGCATGGCGGCGGTGCAAAAACTGGAAACGACCGAGGGCGGGTTGCAAATTCTGCGGCCGTTTCTGGAAACCGACCCGGCGCTTCTGGCCGATCTCGTAAGGCGGGCAAAATTTGACTGGATTGAAGACCCCAGCAATCACGACACGCAGTTTGAACGAGTGCGCTGGCGGCAGGCGGCAACCCTGCTCGAGGAACTGGGTCTTAACGCGCCTGCACTGGCGCGCACATCGGCTAATATGCGCCAGATGCGCGATTATCTTGACGCGCAAATGACCGACTGGTTGCAAGCCCATGGCGGGTATCATTTTTGCGGATTTTACTGTCTCGACCGGCGCGCATTTTCGCGTCTGCCGACGCTGATGCGTTTGCGGGTTTTGCGGGCTGTGATGGCGTGCATGGGACCGGTCAAATTCGCGCCGCCCGAACCCAGCATCTCCCATGCCGATGGCCTTATCGCGGCCCGCGCCCATGGTGGACACACGCTCGGCGGGTGCATGATCCGCTGGCGGGCCGATGAGATTATGATCGGGCGCGAGCTTGCCGCCGTCAATGCTGCGCGACCTGTGCCGCTTACGCGTCAAACCATGGTTTGGGATCGTCGGTTCAGTGTGCGCATCCGGCCGGGCAAAAAACCAAAAACGGGTCTTTTTGCCGCGCCCTTAGGGATTGAGGGGCTGCGCTTGCTCGAACGCACCGGCTTGCTGGTGCCCAAACGTGTGCCCAGATGCTATCTGCATGTTTTACCAGCCATTTTTGATGCGCGCGGCTTGCTTTCCTGTCCTGTTTTGGATGCTGACAGCGCGTGCACTGTGGTGCCATGGCAGCCGGATACGCCTAATTTGCCCGACATCGGCGTGATGGCGGGGTGGTAATGTGTGCGGTCAGCCCCTATATTCTAATCAGCTAACAGCGCATCTTTGATGCTGGAAAGGTAAAAATCGTGAGCGGAATGAGAAATTTTGCGGTTTGGGTCGTCGTTGCCCTGATGTTGTTTACCCTGTTCAATATTTTTCAGGGCCCGCGCAGCAATGCCGCGAGCAATGAGATTAATTTTTCGCAGTTTACGGCGCAGGTTGACGCCGGCAACATTGCCGATGTCACCATTGAGGGCGATGCGATTTCGGGGCATTACTCCGATGGGTCGTCGTTCAAGACATTTGCGCCGCCTAATGACCCGTCGCTGGTACAACGCCTGCAAGAACGCGGCGTCGCCATTACCGCGCGCCCCGATCGGTCGGGGTCGCCGACATTATTGGGTGTCCTGATTTCGTGGTTCCCGATGCTGCTGCTGATCGGCGTATGGGTATTTTTCATGCGCCAGATGCAAGGCGGTGGACGCGGTGCCATGGGTTTTGGCAAATCCAAGGCCAAATTGCTGACCGAGGCGCATGGTCGCGTGACGTTTGACGATGTCGCGGGCATTGACGAAGCCAAAGATGATTTGTTGGAAATTGTCGAATTTTTGAAAGACCCGGCGAAATTTCAGCGCTTGGGCGGACGTATTCCCAAAGGGGCATTGCTCGTAGGGCCTCCCGGAACGGGTAAAACCTTGCTGGCGCGCGCCATTGCGGGCGAAGCCAATGTGCCGTTTTTCTCAATCTCGGGTTCGGACTTTGTCGAGATGTTTGTCGGCGTCGGCGCAAGCCGCGTGCGCGACATGTTCGAGCAGGCCAAATCCAATGCGCCCTGCATCATTTTCATCGACGAGATTGACGCCGTGGGTCGCCACCGCGGTGCCGGTCTGGGCGGCGGCAATGACGAGCGCGAGCAAACCCTGAACCAGTTGTTGGTTGAGATGGACGGGTTTGAGGCAAATGAGAGCATTATTCTCATCGCCGCCACGAACCGTCCTGACGTTCTGGACCCGGCATTGCTGCGTCCGGGCCGTTTTGACCGCCAGGTGGTTGTGCCCAATCCCGATATTATCGGGCGTGAGAAAATTTTGAAAGTGCACATGAAAAAGACGCCGCTGGCCTCAGATGTTGAAGCGCGCACCATTGCGCGCGGCACGCCGGGCTTTTCGGGCGCTGACTTGGCAAATCTGGTCAATGAAGCAGCGCTTCTGGCGGCACGGCGCGCCAAGCGTTTGGTGTCGATGCAGGAATTTGAAGATGCCAAAGACAAGGTGATGATGGGAGCGGAGCGCCGCTCCATGGTGATGACGGAAGAGGAAAAACGCCTCACCGCCTATCACGAAGGCGGTCACGCGCTGGTGGCGCTGAACATGGCGGCCTCCGATCCGGTGCACAAGGCCACGATTATTCCACGCGGTCGGGCGCTGGGAATGGTGATGCGCCTGCCAGAGCGCGATCAGTTGTCGGTGACACGCGCCAAAATGAAGGCCGATCTCGCGGTTGCCATGGGCGGTCGCATTGCCGAAGAGCTGATATTCGGGCACGACAAAGTGACCTCGGGCGCTTCCTCCGATATCCAGATGGCGACGAATATGGCCAAGGCCATGGTGACGCAATATGGCATGAGTGAGGAAATGGGGCCGCTGGCCTATGGCGAGAATGAACAGGAAGTATTTCTGGGTCATTCGGTGGCGCGTCAGCAAAACATGTCGGAAGAAACCCAGTGCAAAATCGACGCCGAGGTGCGGCGTCTGGTGGAAGAAGGTTACGAACAAGCCAAAACCATCTGTCAGGAAAAAATGGACGATTTGCACACCATTGCCAAAGGTTTGCTGGAATATGAAACGCTTACGGGCGATGAAATTATCGGCTTGCTGAAAGGCACATCGCCCGAGCGCAATGACACGGATATTAATCCAAGCGCCGGCGGGCCGACCTCCCCCTTCCCGAAAGTGGGTGGGGCCGGAGGCCAGTTTGGGGATCCCGAACCGCAAGGAACCTGACGGGTCGGCGCACCATGAGCGCGCATCGTCCGCAATTATTCGGTATTGTTAATATTACCGAAGACAGCTTTTCCGACGGTGGTCAATTTCTCGATCCTGCGGCAGCGCTTGCCCATGCAGAAACGCTTATTGGCGCGGGTGCCGATGTGCTTGATATCGGGCCGGCCTCCAGCCATCCCGATGCGCGCGATGTGACCGCTATGGACGAGATTGCGCGTTTGTCTGCCATTTGGTCTGATTTGCGCGCGCTGGGGCGCGCGTTATCGGTCGACAGTTTTCAACCCGAAACGCAAAAATGGGCGCTCGCCAACGGCGCTGACTGGCTGAACGACATTAACGGTTTTGCCGATCCGGAAATATACGAGGTGCTGGCTGATACCACATGCCGTTTGGTTGTGATGCATGCCATTCAGGCCAAGGGCATCGCCACGCGCGCCGCCCCGCCCGATGGGGACATTTGGGAGCATATTTTGGCGTTTTTTGACGCGCGTCTCGAACGCCTGACACGCGCCAATATAGACCCCGCGCGCCTGGTGCTCGACCCCGGCATGGGTTTTTTTCTGGGCAACAGGCCGGAAACTTCATGGGCTGTTTTGCGCCACATAGACCGCCTGAAAAAAGCCTTTGATCTGCCAGTATTGCTAAGTGTTTCGCGCAAAAGTTTTTTGCGTGCGCTTGTCGATTGTCCGCCGGACGCGGCTGGGCCGGCTTCGCTCTCGGCTGAATTATTTGCCGCGCGCCAAGGCATTGATTACATTCGAACACATGATGTCGGGCAGCTGGATCAGGCATTGAAAGTTGCCGCGCATCTGAACGCCGGTGTGTAGACTAACCTGTGCGTTTGGCGTAGGCGTTTGGCGCGTAATGTGCTGCAACAGCTTGTTACTTGCGCGCAACAGGGAAAATCAGTCATAAGCCATGTCGAGAATGTCGGGGATATTATGATTCGCAAATATTTCGGGACTGATGGCATACGCGGACGCGTGAACGATGCCAATATGACAGCGGAAATGGCGCTGCGGCTGGGACTGGCGGCAGGGCGCTATTTTCGCCGTGGCGCGCATCGCCACCGCGTGGTGATCGGCAAAGACACGCGGCTATCGGGTTATATGATCGAACCGGCGCTGGTGTCCGGCTTTACCTCCATGGGCATGGATGTGTTTTTGTTCGGCCCGATACCGACGCCGGGTGTTGCGTTTCTTACGCGCTCATTGCGCGCCGATATCGGCGTCATGATTTCAGCCTCGCACAATGCCTATCATGATAATGGCATCAAATTATTCGGGCCGGACGGGTTTAAACTTTCCGACAAAATCGAATATGAAATCGAAGCGCTGATGGACGCGCCCATGAACAGCGAGTTGGCGGCGTCTGGCGAACTTGGTCGCGCCAAACGCATTGACGACAGCCAGGCGCGCTATATCGAATTTGCCAAGCGCACATTTCCGCGCCACCTCACGCTTGACGGCATCAAGCTGGTTATCGATTGCGCCAATGGTGCGGCTTATAAAGTTGCCCCGACAGCGCTTTGGGAATTGGGGGCTGAGGTGGTGAGCATCGGCGTGTCGCCGGACGGCTTCAACATCAATAAAGGTTGCGGGTCTACCGATACGCGCCTTTTGGCCGATACGGTGCTGGCGGAAAAAGCCGATATCGGCATTGCGCTGGATGGCGATGCCGACCGCCTTATCATTTGTGATCAGAACGGAAATATCGTCGATGGCGACCAGATTATGGGTCTGATCGCAACCGACTGGAACCGCCATGAACGCCTGAGCGCGCCGGGCATTGTGGCGACCGTCATGTCGAATTTGGGGCTTGAGCGCTATCTGCAAGGCGAGGGGCTGGCACTGGCACGCACGCGGGTTGGTGACCGCTATGTCGTTGAGCACATGCGCCAGCATGGCTTTAATCTGGGCGGCGAACAGTCCGGGCATATGGTGTTGTCGGATTTTTCCACCACCGGCGACGGGCTGATCGCGGCGTTGCAGGTTTTGTCTGTGATGAAACAGCTTGATGCGCCCGTCGGGGATCTGGCGCGGGTTTTTGAGCCGGTGCCGCAAATTCTGGAAAATGTGCGGTTTTCGACCGGCGTGCCGCTGGAAAACGAAAAAGTGCAAACTGCTATTGCCGCCGCCGAACAACGCCTTGGCAATCAGGGGCGGCTGGTCATTCGCAAATCGGGCACCGAGCCGCTCATCCGCGTCATGGCGGAGGGCGATGACGCCACGCTGGTGCAAAATCTCGTGGCTGAAATTGTGGGTGTCATCCAGTCGGTCGCCGCGTGAGCGCGCAGATGAGCACGGAGACGCGCGCACCCAAGGGCCGGGTTCTGGTCGTTGCCGGGTCTGACAGCGGCGGCGGAGCCGGTATTCAGGCCGACATCAAATCCATCATGGCGCAAGGCGCTTATGCCACCACCGCCATCACCGCGCTCACGGCGCAAAACACGCGCGGCGTGCAAGACATTATGGACGTGCCGCCCGCCTTTGTGATGCGCCAAATTACCAGCGTGCTGGAAGATATCGGCACAGATATTGTGAAAACCGGCATGTTGAGCCGCCGCGTAATGATCGAACAGGTCGCGCAAGCCTTGAGCGAGGCGGGCGCGCCCATGGTTGTCGATCCGGTCATGGTCGCCACCTCCGGCGATCGGCTGCTGGACGAAGACGCGGTTGCCGCGCTGGGCGACCTTCTGGTCAATCATGCGTTTTTGGTCACGCCGAACTTACCCGAAGCCACGCTTTTGACGCGCCGCGATGTCGACACGCTGGACGACATGAAGCGCGCTGCCGACACGCTGATGAATGGCGGTGCCCATGCTGCGCTCATCAAGGGCGGGCATGGTTCTGGAAATGTGGTGACGGATTTGCTGGCGCTGCAATCGGGCTTTGACGTGTTCGAGCACGAACGCCTTGAGACCCGCAACACCCACGGTACGGGCTGCACGCTGGCCTCGGCGATTGCCGGACAGCTTGCCGCGCAAATTGCGGGCGACACGTCTTCAGACGGCGCCCCTGATTTGCGCGCCGCCACCGAACACGCGCTGGCCTATGTCCACACGGCCATCAAAAACGCCCCGAACATCGGCCACGGCAACGGCCCACTGGGGCATTAGGGGGCTGCAGCTTTGCTAAAATTAATTAGCGTGCTAGCATAACTCGTTAATACAAATTCCAATAAAAGAGACTACCTTGCTCAAGCCAGAACATGAACTTTGGGAGGATTCTCAAAAGACGCTGCTCGAAAAAAATTTCAAGCAAATCGTAACGATTTGTGGCGACGGCCATCTCAAGGATGATACGGATTGCTCTCGAGAGTTGCGCAATATATTGGCTAGAGTTGAGGCTGAAAAACTCTTCGAATATGTAAATTATTGTATAGAACAACCGTTCGAAAAAAGTGGTCAAGCTCTACAAGACGTAATAAACGAACTTGGCCGCAGGTTAGGCTATGAGGTCGAAAATGGGCTTTATGGCGGAAGAGTTAATAAATCCGGGCAAGACGGTATTTGGCTTGATCGAGATATTGGGTCCATTATTTTGGAAGCTAAGACTTCAGATACCTACATGATTAGCCTCGATAAGCTAATTGAATATCGAAATAAATCAGTCGCAAGTGGCAAAGTTGAAGCCGGCGCATCCATATTGATTGTAGTTGGTAGAGAGAACACAGGAGGACTGGAGGCCCAAATTCGCGGTTCGCGTCATGCTTGGGACATTCGTATCATAAGTGTTAAAGCCTTGTGCGATTTGGTCAAATTAAACATGAAATCGGATGAGGTCGAGACTTCGGAGAAAATACGAACTTTATTCAAACCGATTGAATATACACGCATTGATGCTCTTATCGATGTGGTCTTTACAGCGGTAGAAGATGTAGATTCTGATGATACTTCATCAATTGAAGACGGGGAAACCTCAATTGATTCCGAGGAAACGGGCGGAGTGAGGAAGCAGGAGCACACACCAAGAATGATTCAAGACCGGCTTCGTAGTAGAGCCGCAAACTCTTTAGCTAAGAAATTGAAAAAAGATTTCATCGCACAGAGAAGGACTGAGTTCTTAAGTATAGACAAGTCGGTACTTGCAGTAGCTTTAGTTTCGAAAGTCTATGTAGGCGGAAATCTCCAGATTTTGTGGTTTGGCCTTCACCCAAAGCAAGTAAAAAATCTTTCGCACTATGATCAGGGTTTTTTACTTTTGGCTAGTGTACAAAATGACCTTTTATTCGCCTTAGACATAAAAATGCTCCAGCCACTCATTCCCAGGATGAATAAAACGGAGGGCGAAAAACGTGTGCACTGGCACATAGATATAAGGATCCGAGACGACGGTTATTTTCTTACCTTGAAAAATGGCGAAACAATAGATATCTCAAACAACCGCGTGCCATTGGTCGACTAAACTCAGTTCACCCACCCCCATCCCCACCACCACTTGCTTTCTCGTGCCAACCGGCCTATATCGCTCTTGGGACACGCCTCCCCAACGAGGTGCAACTATCTGAGAGGGTAGCGATATGAATGAACTTACGCAGCCGGGCGTGCGTCCGGCGAACCCCAATTTTTCATCCGGCCCCTGCGCCAAGCGGCCCGGATATTCCTTACAAGCTCTGGAAGATGCCTGTCTCGGGCGCTCGCACCGGTCGAAGCCCGGCAAGGCGAAACTCGCCGAAGCCATTGACCGCACGCGCGCCGTTTTGGGCGTGCCGGATGATTATCACATCGGCATTGTGCCGGCCTCGGATACGGGCGCCTATGAAATGGCGATGTGGACCATGCTGGGCGCGCGCGGGCTCGACATTCTGGGCTGGGAAAGTTTCGGCAAGGGCTGGATAACCGATGCGGTGAAGCAGCTGAAGCTCGACGATATTCGCGTCATGGAGGCTGACTATGGCAGTCTGCCTGACTTGTCGGCGGTGGATTTCACCCGCGATGTGGCCTTCACCTGGAACGGCACAACATCCGGCGTGCGCGTGCCCAATGGCGACTGGATTGCCGACACGCGCGCGGGGCTGACCTTGTGCGATGCAACCTCTGCCGCTTTTGCCATGGACTTGCCGTGGGAGAAGCTGGACGTCACCACCTATAGCTGGCAGAAAGTGCTGGGCGGCGAGGCCGCGCACGGCATGTTGATTTTGAGCCCCCGCGCGGTGGAGCGCCTTGAAAGTTACACCCCGCCTTGGCCGCTGCCGAAAGTGTTTCGCCTCACAAAAGGCGGCAAGTTGATTGACGGCATTTTCCGCGGCGAGACCATCAACACACCCTCCATGCTGGCGGTCGAAGACTATCTCGACACGCTGAAATGGGCCGAGAGCCTTGGCGGGTTGAACGGTCTGCTGGGCCGCGTGGCGGACAATATGTCGGTGCTGACAAATTGGGTGGCGGCGTCTGATTGGGCGGCATTTTTGTGTGAAGATTCGGCCAATCTATCAACCACATCTGTGTGCCTGAAAATCACCGACCCCGATCTTCTCGCCCAAGATGATGAGGCGCAGACCGCCTTCGCCAAGCGCCTTGCCGCGCTTTTGGAAAGCGAAGGTGTGGCCTATGACATTGGTGCTTATCGCGATGCCCCGGCGGGGTTGCGCATTTGGGCCGGTGCCACGGTTGAAGCGCAAGATCTGGCGGCGCTCATGCCGTGGCTCGACTGGGCCTACGCCACAGCCAAATCCGAAATTTAACCCGTATTTTCTACCCTGATGGAGGCTGTAATGCCCAAAGTATTGATTGCCGATAAAATGAGCCCCCGCGCCGAAGAGATTTTCAAGGAACGCGGGATCGATGTTGATGTGATTACCGGCCTTGAGCGCGATGAGCTGATCAAGATTATCGGCCAGTATGACGGCATGGCGGTGCGCTCATCCACCAAGGCGACGCCGCCCGTGCTGGAGGCCGCCAGCAATATGAAAGTCATCGGGCGCGCCGGGATTGGCGTCGACAATATCGACCTGCCCACCGCCACCGCGCAAGGCGTGGTGGTGATGAACACACCCTTTGGCAATTCAATCACCACAGCCGAACACGCCATTGCCATGATGTTTGCGCTGGCGCGCGACATTCCTGCGGCGGATGCCTCCACGCAGGCCGGCAAGTGGGAGAAAAGCCGCTTCATGGGTGTCGAGCTGACCAATAAGGTGCTGGGCATTATCGGCTGCGGTAATATCGGCACGATTGTGGCCAGCCGCGCGCTGGGCCTCAAAATGCGTGTGGTGGCGTTTGACCCGTTTTTGACGCCGGAACGCGCCGTGGAAATTGGTGTCGAAAAAGCCGAGCTGGACGATGTGCTGGCGCGCGCCGATTTCATCACCCTGCACACGCCGCTGACCGATAAGACGCGTGACATTATTGATGCCGACGCGCTGGCAAAGACCAAAAAGGGCGTGCGTATCATTAACTGCGCGCGCGGCGGGCTGGTGAATGAGGCAGACCTCAAAGCCGCGCTGGATACGGGCCATGTGGCCGGTGCCGCGCTGGACGTGTTTGAGACCGAGCCTGCCAAGGAGAGTGTTTTCTTCGGTATGGAGAATGTGGTGTGTACGCCGCATCTGGGCGCGGCCACCAGCGAGGCGCAGGAAAATGTCGCCATTCAGGTTGCCGAACAAATGGCCGATTATCTGATGACCGGCGCGGTGACCAATGCCATCAACATGCCGTCGATTTCGGCTGAAGACGCCCCGCGCCTGCGCCCGTTTGTGGCGCTGTCGGAAAAGCTGGG
This sequence comes from uncultured Rhodobiaceae bacterium, assembly GCA_913051715.1. Classification (GTDB taxonomy): domain Bacteria; phylum Pseudomonadota; class Alphaproteobacteria; order RS24; family RS24; genus UBA7378. Next base: position 2,557 of record CAJXCG010000029.1, on the reverse strand, counting down.
CCTGTTTGCCGGCCAGTTGACCGAAAGCGCGATTGAGAGCGTGGAAATTGAATATGTCGGTGAGGTGGGCGAGTTAAACTTCGCGCCGCTCACATCGGCTACCGTTGCAGGCCTGCTGAGCCCGCTTTTGTCGCAGGTCAATATGGTGAGCGCACCCGCGTTGGCAAAAGAGCGCGGCATCACCGTCTCGGAAGTGCGCCGCGCCAGCTCCGGCGCGTTTGACAGCTATATCCGCCTCAGCATTAAGACCGAGCGGCAACAGCGTTCGGTGGCGGGCACGGTGTTTTCCGACGGCAAGCCGCGCATTATTCAGGTCAAGGGCATCAATATGGAAGCGGAATTGGCACCGCGCGTCCTATATGTTACCAATCTTGACCAGCCCGGTTTTATCGGGGCGCTGGGGTCGGTTCTGGGTGAGCATGGCATTAACATCGCCTCGTTCAATCTGGGGCGCGAAAAGCCGGGCGGCGATGCAATTTCACTGGTCAGCATTGATAATGAGGCTTCCGACGGCGTGCTGGAAGAAATTATGGCCCTCGAACAGGTCATGCAGGTCAAGCAACTGCAATTTTGACGGTTCGTATTGTCGCCGAAAGGTCGATAGGGCATTTATGAAGGGGGCATAAATGGCGCATGTTGTCGTGGTCGGCTCGCAATGGGGCGACGAAGGTAAGGGCAAGATCGTCGATTGGCTGTCGGTGCGCGCCGATGTGGTTGCGCGCTTTCAGGGCGGGCACAATGCCGGGCACACGCTGGTTATCAATGGCGAGGTGTATAAGCTGTCGCTTTTGCCGTCGGGCATTGTGCGCGAGGGCAAATTGTCGGTCATCGGCAATGGCGTGGTCATCGACCCGTGGGCGCTGCTGGAAGAGATTGAAACCTTGCGCGCGCAAGGCGTTGCCATTTCGCCCGACAATTTGAAAATCGCCCATAACGCCACGCTGATTTTGCCGCTGCATCAGGAATTGGATGCGGCGCGCGAGGGCGCCAATAGCGGCGTTAAAATCGGCACCACCAAGCGCGGCATTGGCCCGGCTTACGAAGACAAGGTGGGTCGGCGCGCGCTGCGCGTTGCTGATTTGGCAGACCCCGACACGCTGTCCGACAAAATCGACCATCTTCTGCGCCACCATAATGCGCTGCGCCGCGGGCTTGATTTGCCCCCTTATGACGCCGCCGCCCTGCTTGAAAAACTCAAAGCCGTCGCGCCCGAAATCACGCCCTATGCCGCCCCCGTTTGGCGGCTGCTGAACGAGGCGCGCCGAGCCGGACAGCGCATTTTGTTCGAGGGCGCGCAAGGCGTTCTGCTCGACATTGACCACGGCACCTATCCTTATGTCACCTCCTCCAACACCATTGCCGGCCAAGCCGCCATTGGCACGGGCATTGGCCCCTCGGCGCTGACCCATGTGCTGGGCATCACCAAGGCCTATACCACGCGGGTGGGCGAGGGGCCGTTTCCGACCGAACTGGACGATGAGATCGGCCAACGTCTCGGCGAGCGCGGCCACGAGTTCGGCACCGTGACGGGGCGCAAGCGGCGCTGCGGCTGGTTCGATGCCGTGCTGGTGCGCCAAATGGTTGAAACCGCAGGAATTGACGGCATCGCGCTGACCAAGCTCGACGTGCTGGACGGTTTTGACGAGATTAATATTTGCACCGGCTACCGGCTGGACGGGCGCGACATTGACTATCTGCCCGCCAATGCGGCAGAGCAGGCGCGCATCACGCCGGTTTATGAAACGCTGGAAGGTTGGCACGAGACGAGTTTCGGCGCGCGCTCATGGGCCGCGCTGCCGGCTGAGGCCGTGCGCTATGTGCGCCACATTGAAGAGCTGATCGGCGCGCCCGTCACGCTTTTATCCACCAGCCCCGAACGCGACGACACCATCCTCATGAAAGACCCTTTTGAGGACTGAGTATAAGGGCTCGCTTTTCCATAGGGAAAGCCCAGCCCGCCTTGGCTAAAAAGGCTTGGCGAACTTACGTGAGCCTTAGCCTGCCTTGCCCCGCGTAGCGGCTCCAAGCGAGGTAGGTTTGCATCCGAAACCCTGCCGAGACGGGTAGCGCCCGCCTGCCCAAAATCCAGGCCCGGGCAACTGTCCCAATACGGGTAAAAAGGGCGTTTTTAGGCCGATTTGGCCTGTTATAAGCCGCCATAGCGTCAAAAAAGCCCGAAAAAGAACACATGTGCGTATAACGCGAACATGAAAAACGGCACCACTCGGAGGTGAGTGACGGCGCTCCCGCGGCGCTGAAACCGATTCGGACGCGTTATTTTCATATATTTGAGTGAAGGGAGGTATCTGGGAATGGGGGTGTGCCGAACCCGCCGCGCTATGCATCATCAGACAACATGTCAATTTTTTGTTTTATGTTTGCGATGAGTGCATCAGGTAAATTTTGCGCGACGGCGCGTGAAAGGGCTTCTTGCCAATCCGCCAGTGCCGCGTCCCTATCATCCTTTGCATACTTAGAATTGCCGCGATTATAATAGATCCCGGCATCATCGGGCTTGAGGCGGAGTGCTTGGTCATAATCCGCGATGGCGGCGTCC
>CAJXCG010000028.1 GCA_913051715.1 uncultured Rhodobiaceae bacterium | reverse complement strand
CATCGGCCCAGAGCGCGGTGCCGATATCAACGGCGGCGGCGACCTTATTGCCCGTAGCCACCAATGCGCGCACGGCCAGTTGACAGATATCGCGGCCCGGCTGGTGCCCGGGATCGGCGAATTGCAAATCGTAAAACGGCGCAATGGCGCACGCATCGCGGCGCGAATAATTCTCCAACGCGGCGCGTTCGGGTGCGACCTCATCCGATGGCGAGGGCACAATGCGTAATTGCAGGTCAATGTCGTAGCTGCTTTGAATTCGCATCAAGGCTTGCACAAGCAAGTGGCTATACGGGTCATCAATTTGGTGAAAATAAATGACCTGATGCGACCGACCGGACATTCGCCGTCTTAGTTCGTGCAGCCCACGTTGAATTTTTTGCAGTCGACGACCGGTCATTAAGCTGACCATGAAGGGACGAAGGCGAGATGTCATTTTTTCCTCTTTATGTTCGGCGCGTAGCATGGTGAAGCCCGTCTTGGAAGTCAATATAACGCAGATGAATTGCCCGTGATAAATTTGACCCGCCGGGTTTGCGCCCCATTTCATCGCCATGAAAATGCGAAAAAAATCCGAGCTGCCGCAAAAACAATGCCGCACATGTGGTCGCCCCTTTACCTGGCGCAAGAAATGGGCGCGCGACTGGGATAATGTTGTGTACTGTTCGCAGCGTTGCAAAATGGCACAAAAGGATACCCGATGAGCGAGGCTGTATTGATCTTGGGCGATCAGTTGAGTTTTTCACTGTCCAGCCTCGAAGCCGCGGCACCCGATGCCGATATTTTCATGGCGGAAGTGGCCGACGAAGCCAATTATGTCGGGCATCACAAACAAAAAATCGTCTTGGTGTTTTCGGCCATGCGCCATTTTGCCGAAAAGCTGCGCGCGCAAGGCCGCAAGGTGCATTATCTGGCTTATGGCGAACATGCCAAGCTCACCAATATGGCAGATGTGCTGACACATATTTGTGACACGCTGGAGCCGCAGAAAATTTATGTCACCGAGCCGGGCGAGTACCGCCTCGACAGCGTGCTGCGCGGCTGGGTGCCGCCATCGGGCACAGCGCTCACCATCACGCCCGACACGCGGTTCATCGCCTCGCATGAGGCGTTCGCACAATGGGCGGAGGGGCGCAAGCAGTTGCGTATGGAGTATTTTTATCGTGACCTGCGTCGCCAAACCGATATTTTGATGCAGGACGGCGAACCGCTGGGCGGCCAGTGGAATTATGACGCGGAAAACAGAAAGAAACTGCCCGCAGACCAAATTGTGCCGCCCCGCCCCCGCCGTCAGCCCGATGCAGTAACAGCCGGCGTGATCGATCTGGTCGCCGCGCGGTTTTCAAATCATTTCGGCGACCTCGAAAATTTCGCTTGGCCTGTCACGCATGAGGAGGCCGAAGCCGATTTCGGCTATTTTCTCGACACGTGCCTGCCGCATTTTGGCGATTATCAAGATGCCATGAAAACCGGCGAGGTTTTTGTGTATCACAGCCTTGTCGGAGCCAGTCTGAACTTGGGGCTGCTTGACCCTCTGGCGGTGTGTCGCGCAGCCGAGGCGCGCGTGCACACTCATCAAGCCCCGCTCAATGCCGTTGAAGGCTTTATTCGGCAAATTTTGGGCTGGCGCGAATTTATCCGCGGCGTCTACTGGCTGAAAATGCCGGATTATGCACACACAAATTATTTCGAGGCTGACCGCGCCCTGCCGGATTTTTATTATACGGGCGAAACCCGAATGGCGTGTCTGCGGGCCGCGGTTGAGGCGACGCGCGAGCACGCTTATGCCCACCACATTCAGCGCCTCATGATTACCGGCAATTTCGCCTTGCTGGCCGGCATTGCGCCGCAAGCCGTCAATCAATGGTATCTCGAAGTCTATGCCGATGCTTATGAGTGGGTGCAACTGCCCAACACGCACGGCATGGCGCTGTTTGCCGATGGCGGCGTGGTCGGTTCAAAGCCCTATGCGGCGTCGGGGGCTTATGTGAACCGCATGTCGGATTATTGCCGCACATGCGACTACAAGGTCAAAGAGCCCACGGGCGACACCGCCTGCCCGTTCAATTATCTATACTGGGATTTTTTGACGCGAAACCGCGACAAGCTGGCTGGCAATCCGCGCATGGGCATGGTGTATCGCACATTGGACAAAATGGATGATGCGCGCCGCGCCGCGATTTCCGACAGCGCAGCGAAATTTCTGGAGAGTTTGTGAATGAGCACAAAACCGACTCTGCCCGTTGAGGCGCTGAGCCTGAACATTGACAGCTATGTGGCTTGCTCAAAATGCGCCGAGGAAGTGGCGCATATCGAGCCGAAAATATCGTTGCAGGACTATGCCGCGGTCGATATTGGATTTACCCAATGGGGCCTGCAAGTGTGGTGTCGGCGCCATCAGACCAATATTGTGCACATTGATTTTAACGGCCAACAACTCCCCGCCGATTTTCGCAGATTGGAAAAAAACTAACCGCGCCTGCGCGATCACGCCTCGAGGCGCGCGCCGTCCCAAGCGAACACGCCGCCGCTGTCTGCGGCGGTTAAATTTTCGATCACACCCAGCAAATGCGCCACGGCGCGGGCGGGTGCAAAAACTTTGTCCGGCGATGTGCCGCGTTGAAACGGGGCCGATAAATTACTGTCAACCGTGCCGGGGTGCAGCCCGACAATGACGCCGTTTGGCGCACGCCGGGCAAACTCGATGGCGGCGGTACGCACCAGCATATTCTGTGCCGATTTTGCCGCGCGATAGCTATACCAGCCGCCCAACCGGTTATCAGAAATAGACCCGACGCGCGCGGACAAATGCGCCATAACCGCTTTTTTGTCGCGCGCCAAAAGCGGCAGAAAATATTTCATAATCAACGCCGGGCCGATGGCGTTGACGGCAAACACCCGCGCCATGGCATCGGCCGAAATCTGGCGCATGGCCTTTTCGGGTTGCACATCAAACGCACCATCGTGCAACAAGCCGGTGGCATTGATGATCAGGTCAAACGGTGCCAATTCGGAAGCCGCTGTCGCCATTGCGGCAAGGCTGGCCTCCTCGCCAATGTCGCAGACAAAATGATGCTGGCGCGCGGCAGCGGTTTCTGGCAGGTCGCCTCGGCTTGCCGTGACAAGTGTGTGGGCCTGTTGCAAAAGCGCATCGGCGAAGGCCCCGCCCAACGCGCCTGTCGCGCCGAATATGAGCGCTTTAAAATCTGCACCGAACGAGGCCAGTTGCGGGGCGGCATATGCGCCATCAACTCTTATTGGCTTTTCCATTTCACATCCCTAACTTATAATGCAAAGCTAGTCCTCAAACCGAAAAGGGCAACTTAGCGGGAGCGAACAAATGAACAAAAATCTGAAAATTGCTGTCCTTGGAGCTGGCATGTCGGGCATGGCGATGGGGCACGCCCTGATTAAGGCGGGTTTCACGAATTTCACGATTTATGAAAAAGCCGACCGCGTCGGCGGCACATGGCGCGAAAACAATTACCCGGGCGTCGCCTGTGATGTGCCGTCGCATCTTTATTCGTTTTCCTTCGAGCGCAATCCGGATTGGAGCGAGGCGTTTTCACCGGGCGGCGAGATCCAGCAATATTGTGAGGCAACGGCCGAAAAGCACGGGCTTTTGGACTATTGCGCGTTCAACCGCACGCTGACGCATACGACATATGAAAACGGCGTGTGGCGGCTTGACTTTGCCGATGGCAAATCCGAAACCGCCGATATTGTGGTGTCAGCCATGGGCGGGTTGCATGTGGCGCAAACGCCGGACTTTAAGGGCATGCAAAAATTCAAAGGCCCAAATTTTCACACCGCGCATTGGGATCATGAGGTTGATCTGACCAATAAGCGCGTGGCGATTATCGGCAGCGCTGCCAGCGCCGTGCAGGTCGTCCCGCAAATTATCGACAAGGTGGCCCATCTTGATGTCTATCAGCGCACGCCGAATTGGGTGTTGCCGCGTATGAACAAAAAATATCCGGCCTGGCGCAAATGGCTGCACAGAAACCTGCCCTTCACCAGCCTGGCGCTGCGCGGTCTGTTATATTTACGCAGCGAATTGCTGTTTTTCCCAGCCTTTGTTGCCGACAGCTTCATGCAGCGCAGGCTCCGCAAAACAGCGATGCAGCATTTGGAGGAAACCGTCACCGATGCCGAACTTCGGGCCAAACTGACGCCTGACTTTCAGGTTGGCTGCAAACGCATTTTGATGATCGACGGCTATTTTGAAGCGCTGCAACGCACCCATGCCGAACTGATTACCGACGGTATTTCCGAAATTACCGAAACCGGCATTGTCACGGCCGACGGCTCCGCGCATCCGGCCGATGTCATTATTTACGCCACTGGCTTTAAGCCTTTTGACTTTCTCTCAAAATTCGGTGTGACCGGGCCCGGCGGGCGCGATCTTGCCGAAAGCTGGGCCGGCGGCATCACATCGCACCGCTCGGTTGCCATCGCGGGGTTCCCGAATTTTTTCATGCTGCTTGGCCCCAATAGCGGGCTTGGACATAATTCGGTGATTATTATGATTGAAGCGCAGGTGCATTATATCACCGAGCTTATCAAAGGGTTGGCAAAGCGGGGGCTCACTTATGTCGACCCCAAACCGGAGGCCCAAAAAACGTTCACGGAAAACGTGCATGCAGGGCTGGACGGCAAGGTGTGGAATAGCGGGTGCCAGAGTTGGTATCAGGCCGGAGCCGGTGCCAACCACACTTTATGGCCGCATTCGACCATGCGTTTTATCCGCGAAATGAAGCGCCCGGATTTGTCCGAATATAATCATGGCGGCAATCGCGACGCCGCCGAGTAAGCCATCGACCTATGCTTCAGGCCAGCAAATGACTTTGCAATGCCTCGGTGCGCGCTGTGCGCGTGGGCGCATCTAGCGCCAGCGTATCGCCAACCCCCCAAACCGGCCCCGGCCAAGCAGCATCACCCGCATGGCGCGCGATCACATGCACGTGAAGCTGACGCACCATATTGCCGAGCGCGGCAATGTTCATTTTGTCGGCCTGCGCCAGATTTTCCACCACAGACGCGACCTGCGTCGCCACATCGAACAAATGGTGTCGGGCCGCGGCGTCCAAATGATGCCACTCCACCGCTCCGTCAATTTCGGGTACCAACACCAGCCACCAATAGCGCGCATCGTCCATGAGCCGCACCTGCACCGCGTCAAGCGTGCAAATTTCAAAACTGTCGGCGGCAAGGCGCGGGTCGAGGGTGAACACCGGCTCAGCCAAGCGCGGTATCGGACACAAACGGATTGGTTTCTTTTTCGAAGCCGAAGGTTGAGGTCGGGCCGTGGCCCGGAATGAAAGTGATATCAAGTCCCAGCGGCCACAGCCGGTCGGTGATTGACGAAATCAACTGCTGATAATCGCCTTTGGGAAAATCCGTGCGCCCAATCGATCCTTTGAACAGCACATCACCCACCATGGCAACCTTGTGCTCGGATTGCACAAACACAACATGGCCAGGCGTATGGCCCGGGCAATGCACAACGTCAAAACTTGTATCAGCGGCGGCAACAACGTCGCCATGCTCGAGCCACTGGTCAGGCTCGAAAGCCAGCGCCGGCGGGAACCCGAACTGGTTGGCCGCTTCGGGCATGCCGTCGATCCAGAATTTATCGTCCTTGTGCGGCCCAATGATCGGAATGTCTCGTGCAGCGGCCATTTCCGCGACAGAGCCCGCATGGTCGAGATGGCCGTGCGTCACCAGAATTTTTTCAATCTTGATGCCCTGTTCGTCAATGAACTTGTCGAGCAAAGCCAGATCGCCGCCAGGATCGACAACCGCGCCATTCATGGTTTCTTCGTTCCAGAAGACAGTACAGTTTTGCTGAAACGGTGTTACCGGGATTATCTGAAAACGAACCATGCCGCGCTCCTTAAATTTCTGACGAAAACCAGCATAAACCTTTTGTTAGACGGTGCAAATCACCCTACACTCAACTTGTTTCTTCAACTACCGAAAGGAGGTGATCCATTGTCTAGTGAAAGGTCTGATTTAGGGTTTAAAGTCCGGCGTTATAGAGTGGACGTGGAGCAACCTTCGCGGTCCACTGGCGCGCGAAAATAATTTGGATTTGCCTTAAAACCAAATTCACGGGGCGTCCGCTATGCGGGCGCCCTTTTTTGTTGGCACGGTTCAGGCGCCGTTTTTCCATGCCGGAGCGCTGTGCATAAGGTATAAGCCGTTATGAGCTTCTTCCTCGGCATTGACCTGGGCGCAAGTGCGCTCAAACTGTCTCTCATTGACGCGCGAGCCGTGCCCGTTGCGGGCTGCGCCGTGCCGCTCACCACGAATACGCCCGCGCGCGGCCATGCCGAGCAAAATCCGGCAGCGTGGCGCGACGCCCTGAAATTTGGGCTCCACAAATTGCGCTCAGACTTTCCAAACGAGTTTCAGGGCTTGCGCGCATTGGCATTTACAGGCGGCGCGCATATTGCAGTGTTGTGCGATGCCGCGGGCGCGCCCTTGCGCCCGGCGATTATGTGGAGCGACCAACGTGCCGGCGCCCAAGCCGAGGCGTTGCGCGCGAAACCGGAGATTTTGCAGATTGCCGGCAATGTGCCCAATCCGACATGGACGCTGCCCCAGCTATGTTGGTTAAACGCCCACGAGCCTGAATTAATGCGCCGCCTCGCGCGGGTTTATTTTGCCAAAGACTGGCTGCGCGCCCAACTCACAGGCGACTTCTATAGCGATATGGGCGAGGCCACAGGAGCGATGCTGGGCGATATACGCCAAGCCAACTGGGCACCGAGCTTGCTTGAGCACGCCAAGATTAACCAAATCTGCATGCCCGAATTGGTCTCGCCCTTGCAGAAAACCGGCATTACAGACGCGCGGGCCGCCGCGTTTCATCTGCCGCCCGATGTCAGCGTTTATCAGGGCACCATCGACACCACGGTCGAGTGGCTGTGCTGCGGCGCACCGCACGCGGGCAAAACAAGCATCAAACTGGCCTCGGCCGGGGTGGTCGCGCAGGTCGACGCCGCGCTTGCCCCGCGCCCGCCCGTATCAGTTTATCCGCATGTGACAGACGGGCTTTATTATCATGCTGCCGGCATGAATAGCTGCACCGGCGCGCTTGATTGGTTCGCGGCGACATTTGCGCCGACCCTCACACTCGCGCAAATTGCGCATATGGCCGCCGAGGTACCGGCCGGTGCCGAAGGTGTTTTGTTTCACCCGTATTTGGCCGGCGAGCGCGCACCGCATTGGAACCCCCAACTGACAGCGAGTTTTACGGGCATAAATCGCGCGACGACCCAAGCGCATCTTGCGCGCGCCGTGTTTGAAGGCATCGCGCATGCGCTCACGCAGATTTGGCAGAGCATGAATATGCAAGCGACCGAGGCGACGCTGCTGGGTGGCGGCGCGCGCAGCGAATTTTGGTGTCAGATGATCGCGGATATGACCGGGGCGTGCTTGCGCGTGCCCGAGCACACCGACGCGGCCTATGGCGCAGCGCTATTGGCAGCGCATGGCGACGGCGCGTTTGCCACGCTGGGCGATGCAGCCGGGGCCGGCAACCGAATACGGGCCGAATTTTACCCTGACAAGCACAGGCAGTCTTGTTATGCTGAGAGCTATGAAATTTATGCGGCGGCGTTTGGGCAATTCCACACGCGACCGCACGCATAAAATTTACACGCACCAAAAGGCTGGAGGATCAAACCATGCAAGACCGTGTCGACATTACGATTGAAGACCAAATCGCCCATGTGCGGATGGTACGCGCCGACAAAATGAACGCGCTGGACAATAAGATGATGAAAGCCCTGATTGACGCGGGCGAACGCTTGAAAGATGAAGCCGGCTTGCGCGCGATTGTGTTGTCGGGCGAGGGGCGCGCTTTTTGTGCCGGCCTCGATATGAGCAATTTCAGCGCGACTGCCGACGCCGGTCAAACAGGCGAAAAACCCGCCCGCCGACCGCTGACGGACCGCACGCATGGTCTCGCCAACGAACCGCAAAAAACGGCCTGCGTGTGGCGCGAGATCGGCGTGCCTGTCATCGCTGCCGCGCAAGGCTTTGCGCTGGGCGGTGGGTTTCAGGTTTTCATGGGTGCCGATATGCGCTTTGCTGCGCCGGGCACGAAATTCTCGATCATGGAGATCAAATGGGGTCTCGTGCCGGATATGGGCACCACGCATGTCATGGCGCGGCTGGCGCGCGAAGACATTTTGAAGGAACTTGCCATGACGGGGCGGATTTTTGAGGCCGATGAAGCGCTCGATATCGGCTTCTTGACGCGTATTCACGATGACCCGGTGGCGCATGCGCTCGACGTGGCGCACCAAATTGCTGCGCGCAATCCCGAGGCTGTGCGCGGCATCAAGCGACTTTACAATGAGCCGGCCGACCGCCATCTGCCGGAAACGCTGCTGCTGGAAAGCGAAATTCAGGATGCCATTATTGGCGGGCCGAACCAGATCGAAGCCGTGATGGCCGAGATGGAAAAACGCGAAGCAAGATTTGACGACGTGGCGTCAGCGGCCGAGTAATCGGGCATCCGTCCGGCGTCAAAAGCCGATAATTTGCGCGGTGCGGGCGACAAACCAATAGCTCGCCAGCCCGCCCATAACCAAGACCATGCCGGTTTGCACGCGCGCAGCATAAGCTGGCGGCATGGCGGCGCGACGTGCCAGATACGCGCTGCCCAGACACACACCCACCACCCCAAGCTGGCCGATTTCCAAACCAATATTGAACAGCGCCAGCGCAAAAAAGCTGGTGTCGCGCGGCAGACCAATATCGGCCAGCACGCCGGCAAAGCCAAACCCATGCAACAAGCCGAAGGCCAGCGCAATAATTTGCGGGTGGCGCCGGGTTAGCGCCGCGCGCGCGTGCGCCAGGCGCAACAATTCGGTGGCGACAAAAATAATCGATAAGGCAATTACGGCCTCAACCGGCGCGGCGGGCAGGTAAATAACATCCAGAACCGAAAGCCCGAGCGTCACCGAGTGTGCCGCTGTGAACCCTGTGATGACCAACACAAGGCGTCGCCAGCCCGACACCAGCATGACCAGACCGATGACAAAAAGAATGTGGTCATAGCCCAACACAAGATGCTCGACCCCCAACCACAGATAATTGGCAAGACCGACGCCGCCGGTGAATTGCGCCATGGGTTGTTCGGGCGTCAGCCGCATATGCACCGGATTTTCGTCGACTTCGTGCAACTGCACAAACACATCCGTTATGGTTTTCTGCAAGCCCTCAATGCCGATTGCCTGTCCGCGCAAGCCTCCCGCGCAGGTGAGCGTGAAGGTTTCAACAAGTACGCCCGGCGACAATCGCATGGTGCTGTCGGAAGCGCGTGTGCACGCGGCCGGAAAAACCGGGCGCAAGCCCAGACCCGCAACGCTCTGCATCCCACCACGCACGGGTTGTTTCCAACTCACCGTATAAGTTTCGGGCGCGGTTTCGTCGATTTTCAAAAACCCCGGCCGCACCTCGTGAGCGCGCAGTGGCGACACCCAGGCAACGGCGAAAACCATCAGGGCAAAGCCGAACAGAAGAAAATGGCAAAACCTCATGGCTGCGGGTCAACCGGGGCCAATTCGACCGTATAGTCGCGGCGCAACGCATCGAGCGCCGCGTTGCGGGTCATTTCCTGCTGGCGCACCTGCCAATCGCGCGTCACGCGGGCTACAACATCATCAAACGCGACGTCACCGCCCGCCGCGCGCGCAATCAATTTGACCGCATGCACGCCAAAGGCCGAACGCACCGGGCCGATCCAACGCCCTTCGGGGGCCGCGCGTAAAGCGGTTACAAACCCATCGCCCATGTCGACGGCCAACCTGTCGGTCGCCACGGCGCGATAATTGCGCTTGAGCATGAACGGGCGTCCTTGTGTCCGCCAGCCGCTTTCATCTTTATTTAACTGCGCGGCCATGGCGCTGGCCGCATCGGCGTCGTCCACAAAAACATGGTTGAAGGTAAAGGTTTCGGGCAGTCGGTAGCGCGCGCGATTGGCGTCGAAGAATTGCCGCAAGGTGGCAGCATCGGGCGCAGCCGCATTATCGGCACCGGCGAGAAAAAATTCATATTTCTGGGCAAGCCGCCGCCGGATGATGACATCATCTTGGTCAAGACCGAGGCGGCGCGCCTCGCGCACCAGAATTTCCTCGCGCACATATCCTTCAACCAGCGCGTCCAATTCATTGGCGTCGGGCAGGCGCTTGGTCTGGCCTTGCCATTGGGCCGTCAATTTTTCCAGCAGGGGCAGGTCGACAATAATGCGATAGGCTTCATCGCTCTGACGCCAGCGGTCGACGCCAAACAGCAAAACCCCGATCAGCAAAAACCAGACAAAACGATCTGTGACCAGCGCGCGAAGAAGCTGGCGAATCCGGCGCTGGTTCATCGATTAATTCTCAATCCAGATCGGCGAAGACCAAATGCGCTCTTGAATGGTTGTCGGCAGCGACGGGTTGGTCAGCGTACCCGCACGCAGGGCATCCCAACTTGACCAGCGGCAGGTCGGGTTTTCCAGCGCACGGACATAATAAGCCGCGCTTTGCCCGGCTACATATGTCGGGTCGCGCCACACGGTACGCAATTCGTCGGCGCCTGTATCGGCACTGGTGGCACAGGTCGATACATCAACCGTGGCGTTGTTTTCCGGGCAACGCTGCGTTTCGGGGTTCACCGCCGCGCCGCCGGCACAGGCCACATCGAACACGGCTTCTTGCGTGTTGCCCTCAGCGTCGATCCAACCCTTTACAATTTGAGCGCGTTGCAGCGCATTGCTCGCCGGGTCGCGCGTTACCCAAACCAGAAACTCGGGCGATTGCTTTCCTTGCGCCACAAGGTCGCCGCCCATGGGCACGGCGCGCGCATAAGCCTTGGAAACCATATCGGCTTGATCGAAAATATCATCACCCAGCCCATAACCGCTGAAAAAGCGCACCCGCATACGCGGGCCGCTTGTGGCAAAGGTTTCTTTACGCCGCATGGCGGCAAAAATGGACTCGCGCGTATTTTCCTCAGCCCAAACACCCGCAAGACCCGACGCCCCCCAGGTCGACCATTGCTGGTGCATATAGCCCGGTGCCGGATTGGTCGGCGCGGTTCCGACATTCGCCGCTGCCGGCACTTGGCGCATATAATACATATTCGCTAGCCGCGATATTTGTGCGGCCAGCCGCTCGCGCCAACTCAACGGAACCGAGCCGCGCAGCTTGCCCGAAGCGTCGACAATGCCGATTTTCGACCAATAATTATTCTCGTCAAAAGCGCCCGCGCCGACATGCGTGTCGGAGGCACCGATGAGGCCGAATTTGTAGGGATTGCCGGCACCGGCCTGCTGCAAGGCCAGCCCGCGCAGATAGGCTTCGCGCACATACGACCCCTGATGGCGGCTCGACCTCCATGTCGCAATCTGATACGGCATGATCTCAAACGCTGCAAATTCGTCGCGCGGCGACAATAGCGGATGCGTCTCAGAGGTGCCCTTTACTTGTGTGACCTCTACAATCGGTTCGTTACGCATTCTGAGATCAGTATAGCTTTGCGTGATCGGATGCCCGTCATAGGTCTCGGTGCTGAACATAAAACCATCCGACCCGTTTGAATTATGCGGGATCGAAATACTGTCCATGCCCTGCGCGCGCAGGCTGTCCATCCAGCGCCACAGATTTTCGGGGTTCATCGACACCAAACGCGAAAACGGCTCATCCGGCGCGCCGTCGGCGAAAATCACATTGCGGTGCAGGTTTTCAAAATTATTTTGCGACGAGGTGTATTCATATCCCGTAAAGGCGGTGAATTGCCCTGGGTCGTTATGGCGTTCGGCGGCGGCGATTATTTCTTTCCACGCCGAGCGCACAATATCCATATCCAGCAGGTCATCTTCCACAATCTGGCCGAGATAAGGCATCATCGACGCAAAGGCGAGACGGCGTGCACTCGGCGTTTCCGCTTCGCGCAATCCGGTCGAAACGGGGTGTTCGGACACTTTCGTCGAGGTGTCGAACATGGCGGGCACCATGCCGAGATACATGGCGTGGTCTGTCACGGCCTGAAAATCCAGCGGCACGCGCAATTTCATTTCAAATCCGGCAGGGTGGAAAATTTTCTCACCCTTGGCAAAACGATAAGCCTCGTCGGGCCCATTGCGATTGCCAAAAATGAAAGCGTCGAAAGACAGCTTCGTGTGCACATGCGTCTCGCCATAAAAAGCCTGCCGGTCGACCGGGGCCGCCGTGGCTGATAAATTCGCCGCATGTGAAACCAGCACAAAGCCCAGCGCAAATGCGCCAACACGTGATATTCTCATAAGTAATTCCCCCCGATTTACCGAGTTTGCCTCAACTCGCGCATTGGGGCAAGATTGACCTGAGTGACCCTCAAACATGCCGCGCGATTTGCCGTACGATCAAAAAAATGCAAACACCCAACGACCTTGATGCTTTCTTCATGCCGTTTACGGCAAGCCGCCAGTTCCGGCAGACCCCACGTCTGCTCGCCAGCGCTGAAGGCATGTATTACAAAACCACTGACGGACGCACAATTCTCGACGGCACGGCGGGCTTGTGGTGTGTCAATGCCGGTCATTGTCGGCCCGAAATCACCGCCGCGATTGCCGACCAGCTGGGCGTGCTCGATTATGCGCCCAATCTGCAAGTCGCGCATCCTTTGGCTTTTGACCTCGCCAATCGCTTGCGCGCCATAACGCCGGCAAATCTGACGCAAGCCTTTTTCACCAATTCCGGTTCCGAAAGCGCCGACACCGCCATGAAAATTGCACGCGCCTATTTCCACGCGCGCGGCGAGACCGAACGCACCATTCTCATCGGGCGCGCGCGCGGCTATCACGGGGTCAATTATGGCGGCATTTCCGCCGGCGGCATCCCCAATAATCGGGCGGCATTTGGCCCGCTTCTGCCCGATACCGACCATTTGCCCGACACGCATGATTTGGCGCGCAATGCGTTTTCGCGCGGCCAGCCCGAACACGGTGCAGATTTTGCCGACCATCTTGAAGTGCTGATCGACAAATACGGGCCCACACGCATCGCCGCGGTGATGGTCGAACCTGTGGCCGGCTCAACCGGCGTTTTGGTGCCGCCCGTGGGATATCTGGAACGCTTGCGTGAATTATGCACGCAACACGGTATTCTGCTTATTTTCGACGAGGTCATTACCGGTTTCGGGCGGCTTGGCGCGGCCTTTGGCAGTGATTATTTTGGCGTAACGCCCGACATTATGGCGCTCGCCAAAGGGCTGACCAGCGCCACCATTCCGATGGGAGCTGTCATGGTAAGCCAAGAAATTCACGATGCCTTTATGGACGGCCCCGAACATCTGATCGAGTTTTTCCACGGCTACACTTATTCGGGTCATCCGGCAGCTTGCGCTGCGGCGCTTGCCACCATTGATATTTATGAGCGCGAAAACTTGCTGACGCGCGCCACCGAGCTTAGCCAGCAATGGGAAGACGGCCTGCACGCGCTGGCCGATTGTCCCCATGTCATTGATATTCGCAATATCGGTCTGATGGGGGCGGTCGAACTTGCCCCGATTGACGGTGCTCCGGTCAAACGTGCTTTTGATGCCTTCCGCGCGGCTTTCGACAAGGGCGTGCTGATCCGCACTACGGGCGATACGATTGCCCTGTCGCCGCCGCTGATCATCACGCGCGCGGAAATCGACACGCTGTTTTCAACCTTGCGCGCTGTCCTGCACGAAATTTAGAAAAACAAGCCGGGCTGATTTATGCGGATTTATCAGCACGCGAAAAAGCGATGCCGTCCGTCACGCGCCCCATCCGCAGCATCATGATATCCAGCAGATAATTCTGATGCAGCCGCCACGGGGTCACCGTGCCTTGCTTTGGCAATTCGTCGAGTTTACGCACCACATAGCCGGAGGTGAAATCCAGCAACGGCGCCACCTCCATATCGGCCCAGTCAAGCTCGGGACGCGCCTGGGTGTAACCCTTTTTGTCCATATGGTTCAAGAGTCGGCACACATAGGCTGATGTCAAATCGCATTTCAGCGTCCACGAGGCATTGGTATAGCCGCTGGACAGGGCCAAATTCGGCACGCCGGAAAACATCATGCCCTTATAGGTCATGGTGTCTTTGGCGAGCACGGGCTTATTGTCGACCTGAATATCGACGCCTCCGAAAAATTTGAGATCAAGCCCGGTCGCGCTGACGATAATATCGGCGTCGATTTCCGCGCCCGACTTCACCTTCACACCGCGTTTGGTGAAACATTCAATATGGTCGGTCACAATATCGGCCGTGCCCGCGCGCAAGGCGGCGAAAAAATCGCCGTCGGGCGCCAGACACACGCGCTGATCCCACACATTATAGTGCGGCGTCAGATGCTTTTCGATGTCAAAACCTTTGGGCAGTTCAGCACGCACGCCCTTGAGCAGCAGTTTTTTGGCCTTGTCGGGATAGCGACGGCAATACCAGAACATGATGCGGTTCAACAATACATTGCGCCAGCGCGTCAGCCCGTAGGCGAGCTTTGCCGGCAGGTTGCGCCGCGCCCAGTTCGCCAAGGTGTTCTCGGCCGGCATGGAAACAATATAGGTTGGCGAACGCTGCAACATGGTCACCTTGGCGGCTTTTTCAGCCATGGCAGGCACCAGCGTCACAGCCGTCGCACCCGAACCGATCACCACCACATTTTTGTTTTCATAGTCGAGGTCTTCGGGCCAAAATTGCGGGTGAATGACCGGGCCTTTGAAGTTTTTTTCGCCCGGAAACGCCGGTCGGTGACCTTGCTCGTAATTGTAATAACCCGTGCACATATGCACAAAGTTACAGGTAAACACTTCTTCGCTTTGGCTTTGCGTGTTCAGCACAGTCAATGTCCATTGCGCGGCTTGCGATGACCATTGGGCGTTTACGACTTTGCGGCCAAAGCGGATTTTGTCGTGCAAACCGTCATCTTCGACCGCACCGTGCAAATACGACATGATGGATGGCCCGTCGGCAATGGCTTTCGGGTCGCGCCAAGGCCGGAATGAAAAGCCCAGCGTGTACATGTCGCTGTCGGAACGGATGCCGGGATATTTGAACAAATCCCAAGTGCCGCCAATCGAGTCGCGGCCCTCCAATATCAAAAAGGATTTATCCGGACATTGCGTCTGCAAATGATGGGCGGCACTGATGCCCGAAATGCCTGCGCCAATTACCAGAACGTCAACATGTTCATTGCTCATTTTATAGCCTCGCAAGGTGGAAAAGCAGAACGCCCGTGTGGCCTAACCCATGGTCGGGATAACGAAAGACTGATCTTGTACATCGCCCGAAGGCCAGCGTTGGGTGACTGTTTTGGTTTTTGTGTAGAACCTAATGCCTTCCACGCCATGCTGGTTTATATCACCGAAGGCTGAGCGTTTCCAACCGCCAAATGTATGATACGCCACCGGAACCGGTATGGGCACATTAATACCGACCATGCCGACATTAACTTTCGTGGCAAATTCGCGCGCCGCCAAGCCGTTGCGGGTGAACAGCGCCACGCCATTGCCGTATTGATGCTCGCTCGGCAGACGCGCAGCTTCCTCAAGGCTGTCGGCACGCACGACCTGCAGAACAGGTCCGAATATTTCGTCCTTATAGCTCTGCATGTCCGGTGTTACGCGGTCGAACATGGATGGCCCGATAAAAAACCCGTCTTCGTGCCCCTGCAATGTAGCGCCACGCCCGTCGACAACAAGTTCGGCCCCTTCTTTGACGCCCATATCGATGTAATTTTCAATGCGCTGACGATGCGCCGAAGTCACGACGGGGCCAAAATGGGCGTCCGGGTCAGTGGCAACACCAATGTTCAGCTTGTCAATTTCGGCGCGCATACGCTCGACAAAAATATCTGCGGTTTCCGCACCCACGGGCACCGCCACAGGCAATGCCATACAGCGTTCGCCGGCCGAGCCGAAAGCAGCGCCGGCAATATCAGCCACGACCTGATCCATATCCGCGTCGGGCAAAATAATGCCGTGATTTTTCGCACCCCCCATGGCCTGCACACGCTTGGCGTTCGCCGTGCCTGTCGAATAGACATAATGGGCAATGTCGGAAGACCCGACAAAGCTGACAGCGCGAATATCGTCATGCGTTAAAATCGCATCGACGACGGCCTTATCACCCTGCACCACATTCAAAATGCCTTCGGGCGCGCCCGCTTCAAGCATCAACTCGGCCAAGCGCACGGGCACGGAAGGGTCTTTTTCCGACGGCTTTAAAATAAACGCATTGCCGCACGCCAGCGCAATGCCGAACATCCACATCGGAATCATGGCCGGAAAATTAAACGGCGTGATGCCGGCCACCACGCCCAAAGGCTGGCGCATGGCATAAATATCAATGCCGGGGCCTGCGCCTTGGCTGTATTCGCCCTTCAAAAGATGTGGGATGCCGCAGGCAAACTCGATCACTTCCAAACCGCGCTGAATGTCGCCCTTGCTGTCGGCAATCACCTTGCCGTGTTCCGAGGACAAAAGCACCGCCAGTTCATCCATGTTGGCTTCCAGCAATTCCTTGAAACGAAACATGACGCGCGCGCGCCGCTGGGGGTTTGTTTCGGCCCATTCGGGTTGCGCGGCCAGCGCTGCTTTAACGGCTTGGTCAAGCTCGGCCGGCGTGCCCATGCAAACTTGCGCTTGCACTTGACCTGTGCCGGGGTCGAAAATATCGCCTGTTCGCGGGTCGCTGCCAGATACATGCTTACCTGCAATAAAGTGGTGAACGTGTCTCATATAAATCTCCTGCGCGCGTAACTTAGTGCTTAAAACGCCCCTTTGCCAAGCGATATGATTCTTGCGCGGTCTGCGCCAATCCCCTCTAATGTTTACATGTTTGCTTTGCACGCCCCATTTCCCGCCATCATTCATGACAGCGCTGGTACCAAGGCCATTGACCGCGCCATCATAGAAGCCGGCACGCCCGGTTTTGCCCTGATGATGCGCGCCGCCCACGCCGCGCTTGACCGCCTCAACGCACTGGCGCAAGCCCCTCGCGCCGCGACTTGCGTGGTCGTGCTGGCGGGGCCGGGCAATAATGGCGGTGACGGCTACGGCCTTGCGGCCTTGGCGTACCTTGCCGGATATCCGGTCAGCGTGATTGCCTATGGCGCGCCGCAACAAGACGCGCAGATCGCGCGTGGCCTGTGCGAAAATTTGGGCCTTGAAATACGCCCCTGGGCCGGCGCATTGCCCCCTGCCGACATTTACATTGATGCGCTTTTGGGCATCGGGCTGAACCGCGCGCCGGAAGGTGCCATCGCCGACATCATCCGCGCCCTGAACGCGGTTCATGAAAGCAACACTGCCAAAATTATCGCCCTCGACATTGCGTCGGGGCTGGATGCCGATAGCGGGCGCGTGCCGGGCGTTTGCGTGAGCGCGCACCTTACGGTGACATTTTTGACCTTGAAGGCTGGCTTGCTAACCGGCAACGGCCCAGACCATTGCGGTGATTTATATTTTTCGGATTTGCTTTGCGAAACCAAACTGGCTCCCGCCGTCGCGCGCCTGCTCACACCGCCCGGCTTTCTGGCAAGCCGACCCGCCGCGACCGCCCATAAGGGCACCAAGGGCAATGTTGTACTCTTGGCCGGGGCGGCTGGCATGGAAGGCGCAGGCCAATTATCCGGTCTTGCGGCCTTGCGGGCGGGCGCCGGTAAAGTGTTTTGGGCAACGCCCGACAGCGCGTTTGAGCGCCCGCCGGAACTTATTCTGACACCGCCGACAACCCTGCTGGAACGCATTGCCGATTGGCACGTGTGTGTTGCCGGGCCGGGTTTGGGGGATGGTTTTGACGCCCAACTCGAAGCGCTGTGGCAGGCGGACATTCCGCTGGTTCTGGATGCGGACGGTCTGCGTTGGCTGGCGCGCGCCCGGCCTGCACCGCGCCCTGCTCCGTTGATAGCCACGCCGCATCCGGGTGAAGCGCGCGCGCTGCTCGCCGACACCGAGGATTTGGCAGCCACCGACAGGTTTGCCCAACTCAAAGCCCTGCAAACCCGCTATGGCGGGATATGGGTGTTGAAAGGCGCAGGAACACTTATCGGCGGCGCGATGACAAGCTTGTGCCCTTTTGCCGACGGGCGCTTGGGCACGGCGGGCGCGGGCGATGTGCTGGCG
>CAJXCG010000027.1 GCA_913051715.1 uncultured Rhodobiaceae bacterium | reverse complement strand
GCCTGCCAATCTCCAAGCCATTGATGCGGTGCTGTCCGAGGATGACGAAGAAGAGCCGCCCAAGCGCGGCCTGCTGGCGCGCTTTCGCCGTGGCGGTGGTGAGGTCGGTGCGCTGGTTGGTGTGAAGGATGCGAACTCGGCCTATGAAACTCAAGCCAGCGGCTCGCATCTGCCATCGACCATTTTGCGCGTGCTGGTTTTGATACTGGTTGCCGCCGTGCCGCCTTTTGTCAATCTGGTTTTTATTCAGCCTCAGATTTCCGACAATAACCGTAAACTTTCCGAGATGCAGCAATTCGAGGCGCAAAGCGTCGAAGATAAAAATGCCGCATTAGATCTCGACAAGAAAATCGTGCGCGCGCAAAAAATCAGCGCGCGTTTGGCTAATGATCTGCCCCCGTCCGAAGATTTTGAAACCTTGTTTGCCTCGTATATAGCGGCGCTGGAGCGCTACGGTGTCAAGATTAACAAATACAATGTAACGGCGGATAAAGAGCGCGGCGCGCCGATTGCCAACAGCAAAATGATTGCCAATCTGGTCGAGATCGACCTTGTCGGCCGCTATGATGTCTATGCTGAAATTCGTCGCGTCTTTGTCGAAGAAAGCCGCCAAGTCATTGTCGTGGAAGAGATCATGTCGGCGCGACCGGACAGTCTTGAACTTGATATCTCGGCCAAAATGATTGTGCCGACAAAAGGTAAAGACGGGGGTAAAGACAGTGAGTAGGCGCGCATTGTTTGTCCCGCTTGTGCTTGCCTTGTGCGGGGTGTCTTCGGCATCGGCCCAAACGCCCGCCGCGGAGGCGTCCGACACGACAGTCCCGGAAATATTGTCGCCCGGAAGCGCGGCGCAAGATTTGACGGCGAGCGATCCGCAAGACCCATTTGTGCGCGGCCTTGTGCGCTTGGACGAGCGCTTGCGCTTGCAACGCGAGGCCGAAAGACTGGCGCGCGAGGCGTATGCGCGCGAGCAGGGCATCGACCTGCAGACCCTTGATGCCACGACCGGCGAAATGGTGTCGATTGGGCTGCCGCCGTCGGACCCGGATTTTTTCACCGCTTTTGCAGCGCGCAATTACCGGCTGGACGGGCTGGTTTTGTCGCGTCCCGAGCGCGATCCGGTCATCCATATTTTCAAAGAATATGTAAAACCGCGTTATGGCATTTTGTACTGGTCGGGGGTCGAGCGGCGCTGGGTGTATGAGCGCAAGGGCGAACGTCCACTTGGCGAGATTGCCGCGCGCTTCAATATGCTTTTGCCCGATCTTTTGGCAATCAACGGGGTGGCGCGTGTCAACCAGCTTGACGACCCCGACCGTATCTATGTCTCGCCGCGCGATAATGGGCCGCTCATTCATATCGTGCAGCGTGGCGACACGCTGGCAAAACTCGCCCAAACCTATCGTACCGGCGTCGGCGGGTTGCAGGTGCGTAACGGGCTGGACGATAAGGGCACTTTGCAGGTCGGCCAGCGCCTTCTGATCCGCGAAAAAACGCTTGATGCCGACATGACGCGGGCGGCGGTGGCTGCCCCCGGACCCGATGACGAAGACCGCGAAGCGCGCGCGCGGCGATATTATGCGCGTCTGGCACAATACAAAAAAAAACCACAAGCCTTGCGCGGCGCGCGCGAGTTTTTCGAGAAATATTTTGACTTTATGGACTCCGACATTGCGTTGCGACAAGAGCGCGATGCCGATAATTCCGGGCGGCTGTTTTACAATATGGATGTTGGCCCATTACGTTCCAAACGACATGCCGAGGCGTATTGCGCGCTCTATCGGCGCGACGAGATGCCGTGTCTTGTGGTGGCGCGTGTGCCGGGTCCCGAGCGCACTGAAAATTTTGACAGCCAGGCCATTATTTCGGTTTCGCCCTTTGTTTTTTATGAAGGCGACCAGGAAAAAGATACCGGACGCACAAATCTGGAAGCTTTGACCAAGCTGGAATATTTCCTAACTGAAGGCCAGGAGCTTGGTGATGCCGAGGGTACGATCGCCAAAATCACTGATAGCGAGATCTATCTGACAGACGCGCGCGGCTATTTGCTGACCTTGCCGCTGCGACGTGTTCCTGAGCTTGACCCGATTGATAAAAAGAAGCGCGAAGCCGCAGCCCGCCAAGCTGCGTTGAACGAGGCGGCGGCTGTGGCAGGGGCAGCGGCGGGTGGCGCTGAGGCACCCGATGTTTCCTTTGAAGAATTGGGCGTGGCCGAGCAGCGGGAAGAAGGAGAGGCCAAAAGACGCGCCGGATCTGTTGATGCTTTCAATAAAGTATTAGGAACAGAAGTCGAATAGCGCGAGCTCAGCACTTGCGTTGTGCTTATAATATTTGTTATTTTCGCCGGTAAATGTTTCTCGCCTGAAGGCGTTCTGTAATCAAAAAAAGGAACTCCAATGACCATCCGCGCTACAAATGAGGAGGGCTTTAGCCTCATAGAACTTCTTGTTGTTGTTGCTATTATTGGTGTTTTGGCCGCCGTCGGCGTCTTTGGTTATCAAGGCTACATTGACAGCGCAAAAAAGACGGTAACCGAAGCAAACGCCAAAGCGGTTCAGCAGTGGTTGTTGCACACAGCCTCGATGCGTTCAGATGGAATTGAAGCTTATCCATCATCATGCAGTGCTGACACAGCCAACTCTGAACTCACTATTCAGGCCTGCCTCGCTGCTATCGGTAGCACAGACGGGCCGTTTGCTAGTTTTAAAAATCCTTACAAGCCCAGCCGAACTGGAAATACAGCCATTCGCGGTTTGTCATCAAACTCAGCTATTACCAGTGGTATAACAGAGTGCTCTGCAATCGACGCAAACGCGAAAGAGGGAGACGTACTCGTTACCGTTAGTGGCACATTGATACGAACGCATTACTGCCTGCCGTCTGCCAACTCTAGTGTTCTAGTAACTAAAATTGGTTGGGATGTCGACTGGAACTAATCTAAGTCCTTTTGGTTTTAATCAATGAGGTGGTAGTCCGAAAGCCAGTCCATTTTATAGGGGCGTATGTTATGACCGTGTATGACACAAAAAACATCGCTTTTTCTGTTAGTTCCAATTTCTTATTTCTGTTTTTTCTTCTTAATAAACTGTGATACCCCTCAGCCATAATTTTCCTGCTAAGGATAACGTCCCTAAACTTGTGTGCCCCGGAGCCCGTTACGCCCGAACTTATTAATTATATGCTATTAGCCTTAATCGGGGCCTGTTTTGGTAGTTTTGTAAATATAGCTGCGCTTCGACAAAGAGTAGGCGGTGAATGGACACGCCCCCGATCCAGTCAACTCGAGCGTTATAGGCTTTTGCATTTTAGAAAAAAAATCATAGTCGTTGGCATATTGCAATACAGCAAGTGCTGCGCGATCGGCAACCGCCGACAACGACTGCGATATTTGGGCGTCGAACTTGCGCTGGGTGCTTTGCTGCCGCTGGCTTTCTGGCGATTGGGTGTCGATGATTTTCCCGCCGCGGTGCCCTTTATCATGCTGCTGAGTATCATTTTTCTCACAGATTTGGATGCGTTCATCATTCCCGACCGCACCAGTTTAGGCGGCACGGGGTTGGGGCTGGTGTTCGCCGCATTGGAAACCCCGGGCCTGCCCGATTTGCAAAAAGCGCTGCTGGGCGGCATAGGCGGGTTTGCGCTCATCTATAGCATCAGAGCTTTGTACCGTTTGTGGCGCCGGCGCGACGGCATGGGCTTTGGCGATGTCAAGCTGATGGCGATGCTGGGGGTCTGGCTTGGGCCGTTCAGCCTGTTGCCGATATTATTTGCCGCCAGCATGGCGGGCGCGGTCTTCGGGATCGTCATGATTTTGCAGGCCCAAAACCGGCAAACATCCGAGCCCGCGCAACTGCCATTTGGTTGTTTTTTGGTGCCCGCAGCGCTGGGCTGGCTGTTGTTTGTGCCCCACGCCCTTGCGGCGTAACCCGCCATTGGGCGATTTCGCGCCACCTGTTGCGCAAACATCTGTATAATTAACCAACCAAAGAGATTCGCTAAATTAAGCACAGGAGCGGGAAGACGCCAATGAGTTCAGTACGCACCGTGGAAGATTACAAAAACGCCATTCGCGTGCTTCTGCATGATGCGGAAGAAGAGGTCGGCGCGGCGGTTACCGCGCGGGACGTTGAAAGCGACACCAATCTGTCCGACCGCGATATCGATCAATATCTTAAAGGTCTAGATTTACTAATTACCGAAGAGGCGACGGTGGCGCTGCGGGCTGAATTTTTGCGCTATTCGAGTGTGTTTGATACCGACAGGTCGCGCGAGACCATTCGCCAGGCCGTGGCTGAGATTACCAAGCCGCTGATCGAGGAATGGATCAATCGCAATATGGCAAGTATTGCGCGCGAGGTTATCAGCGAAGCCATAGGGAAAATTTCCCGAATTCGTGCCGCAGGATCTTATACTTCAACCAAGTAAGCGGTGTTTGCCCAGTGAGTATTCCAGTTTTAGGTTTTTCATCGGCCGGATCGGAAACTAGACTAATCGTGATGGGTTGCTCGGCGCTCCGGCTTACTATGAGCGTGGCATTGTGTCTGCTGGTCGTGGCGTGCGGTGGATTCACCGGTTTAGAGAAGCGGGACTTGGAAGGCCAGTTACGCTCGCTAGAAAAGGAAGTTGAACTGAAACAGCGCGACCTACGCAGTAAGCAATCAATTTATGATGCGGAAAAACTTATCCTTGACGAAATGGATGAACGCCACCGCAAAGCGCGTATGCTGCTTTTGCAGGGGTTCAAAATAGCCAATGAACAAGTATTGCAGAAATTTTTGGCCGAGCTCCGACAGGAATATGACCAAATCCAGCCCGAAACCATTTTGGGGTTGGCGCAAAATGCCGATCTGAATGCGTTGGCATTGTTCGGGCGCAACGAACTGGCCGAGGCTGATGAATATGTCGATTTGAAAAAGAGTTTTATTTTTGTCGGCGGCGATATCAGCACAGGTATTTCCCTGGGGCGCATGACAGAGCTTTCGAATGAGGTGAGCTTGCGAGTATTAAGCCTTAATATGGCCGGGTTACGATTGTCTACGGTGCTGAGGTCGCTAGCGCGCACTATGTCTTTGCCAATTTATCTGTCACCCGGTGTAGAGGCGGTCACCCAACCTGTAAGCCTGGAAATCTCGAAAGCCAATGCGCTGAATATTTTAGACATTATCATCGACAATTATGGCCTCGCCTTGGCCTATGACCGTAAGACGGGCATTGCGCGGTTTTATTTGCGCCATGAATTTGCCTCCCGCATGGCCGCTGCTATAGAGGCAGCCGAAGAGCACAATAAACGGGCAAAAAATATGCGAAAAATCCGCGATCTTGAAAGTGACGAGGCTGCAATCCGGCAAATTTATCTTGATTATTTTCAGCACCCCGATGATGCAGGCCGCGCTCGCTCGCTCATGAACGATGCGCTCGTCGAAGCTAATTATTCACTGGGCGTCTCGCAAGCGATCATCAGCTTCAAGCAGAACGCGCTCACAAATGAGGGCTCCCTAGCAGTGTTGGAGTCGACCCATAGCACTGAGCGGCGCGGTCAGCTTAAAACTGTTCGGGACGCGCAATTTTCGCTCCAAGATATCAAAGCTGAGGTTGGCAGGCTGTTAACCAGAAAATTGGAAACTCAACGCCTGCTGACGGAAATGAAATAAAATAAAAGACTGCCGAAAGCTGCGCCAAAAACTGATGAAAGCGACGAAGTGGACACTAAGCTCTGCGACAATCCGGCGGAGCAAATTTGCAAGTACAGGCCGCGCGTAAATCCAGAGATCAGCTGAGAAATATTGAGCTAATCTTTGCCGCAAAGTAAGCGAATTTGGCTCCGAAGAGTCAAACGCGTGTGGCTGTAAGTCGACAGACCGTGTGGTGCATATTCGCGAAGAACTCCCTTCCTATTTTTCCCAGCTATAATTTGACGCACTGAAACCTATTGAGCACATGGCCGAACGATAAGAACAATTCTATTTTGATGCTGCCAATGGCAGTATGGCCAGCCCCGATATAGCGAAAACACCGCAAGACCTTCAAGGTACTCAAGCTGACTATAATCAGCTTCGTGCTACCCCCAATTGTAGTAAGCGCCGACATAAGCGCTGTTACCAAAAACCCGCCTTAGATGGTTTCGGAAGCATATTCCCGTGCCTTGAGAAGATAAACTTCTGGGGCGATAAGCCCTGCCTGAAACAGTTCGCGCAGGGCACGCATTTTGCGCTCCACCTCGGCAAGCCGTTCTATCTCGTCAATCGCTCCCGCTTCGTTCATCTCACGCGCTATGTCCAATGCGGCAGCGGCTTTTGCGCCTTGGGCTGTGTCGGTCGTCGCAGCTGTGGCGGTGGCAAGTGATGTCTGGCTCTCTTCGACGAGGTCGGCTACGGCATTGGCAATGGCGTTAGGGGTTAACGCGGGGTCATATATTTTTGAGGAGGTTGCTTGAGAGGTGTGCTCCACGTCACCCCGTTTGCGCGACCGCCAACTCTTGCCGAATAGGGCGAATCGAGCAGGCTTTTGAGCCGCGCCTTGACGTGGGATAGAAATTCCATCGTGACCAAGCGGGTGAGCTGCGTAATCTGCAGTGTTTGTCATACTTGAATCGGTATCAAACTCTGGCACGGCTGTCTCGGCGGCAATATTTGGCGCAATGTGCGAGGGGCCTGGTTCAGTGTCTTTGATTTCGACAGAAAACGCATATACGGGGTCAAGTTGCCCTGCAGCGTCTTCGCCATCCAACTCACGCATCATTTCGAGGGGCGAACTGGGGCTTTTACCCCCTGAGGTGGGCGTGTCCAAATCAGGTATCGGGACAGTGCCGTTGACCGTGTCGGAAACGCTCGCACTGGCCACCAAACCGTCCATTGACGCGTTAATCCCAACAACCTCGCCGACGAGCTCAACATCGGTTTCGCTATCCCGCTTACTCAGCCGCTGCACGATGATCATGACGAGTAGGAGTAACAAGATGACCCCTAAGGTTGCTCCAACAACCTGACCCTCGTTATTCATCATTTGCAAAACGATGTTGAACGTCTCTTCCATGGCGCTTTCTATTGTATCCCAAAACGAAATGATTCTCACAATATTTCAGCGCCGCATCCCACAGTACGTTAGTCTAACAATCGCGCTCCTCAAAAAAAACCTCCAACACGTGGTGCGTTCGATTTCCAAAAGGGAACCGCCAAGGGTTTGGACAGGTTAACGCCTATTATTAAATTAAAAGAGTATCGTACTAGCCTGCGTGCAAAGCCTGTTCAACTGCCTGATGGCGGCTCACTTTTGTCGAGTTTCGTGACATTGGGAATATGGGTCGGCGAAGCCTGCACGCGGGAAACCTCGAACGCCTTTGTGTGCGCGGGCTCGAATAGGCGCACATGGCGACGCTTGAAAAAGGGAATGAGCGCCATGCCGGCAACAAAGCCGCCAATATGCGCCACATAGGCCACATTGCTGCCGACCTGACCCAGATTTGTGAATTGCAGTATAATCCAGCCGCCAAGCACCAAAAATGCCGGCACATTCATTACTCTGAAAAACACCAGAATTCCGACAATGCAACGAATATTGGCGCGCGGGTGCAGCAGTAGATAAGCCCCCAGCACGCCGGCAATGGCACCGCTGGCGCCGACCATGGGCACAGGCGAAGAGGGATCCGTCAAGGCCTGGGCAAAAGCCGCACAAACCCCGCACAAAAGGTAGAAAATAATGAACCGCCCGCGCCCGATACTGTCTTCGACATTGTCTGAAAAAATCCAGAGATAAAGCATATTACCGCCCAGATGCATAAACCCGCCATGCATGAACATGGAGGTGAACAGCGTGGTCCAGCCGCTTACCGGATGCGGCATGGCTGTGTCTATCGGGGCACCAAACAGGCGCGCGGGCACCATCCCAAAGCCGTATATCGCCGCTTGCTGCGCGGCACCCAGCGACATTTGCCAGTAGAAGACGCACAGGCACAAGCCGAGAATGGCATAGGATATCCAAGGTCGTCGGCGGGTTGGATTGTCGTCGCTAATGGGCAGAAAAAACATGTTACGACCCGCCGCTTGGCCGGCTGCCCGGACTGCGAAACTCGGCCGGTGGCTGGGGGTTTTTGCTTGGGTCTGTGTCGACCATGCGGATTTGCATATTTTTTCCCGTGGCAAACTCGTCGAGCAGGTCTTTCAGCCCTTGCGCGTTTTGGGTTGGATACACCGCCTCGCCTTTAATATAGATCGTGAAGGAACGCTGGTGTTTTTCCTGTTTTTGCGGGTCGTCTATAACCGATTTTGTCCAGTGATAGAGTGGGTAATTTTCGATGCCATTTGCCTCAGCCTCGGCACAATAGCCGCAAAACTCGTCATAGACGCATGCCAGTTTTGCCTCGAAGCGTTCCAGAACGGTACCCAGTTCGCGGGCTGTGGCGTTGTCCCCATGTTCGCGCAAATCCCGCGACAAGGCGGCGTCGGCATTGATGCGTAGCTGACACAAATTTTCCATCGGAACCTAATACTCTCTTTCACCCGCTTCAATGAATTCTTCATCAATACGCGGCAATGGTAAACCCTCAATCGCGCGTTCAAAACCCTGCAGGCGTTTATAGATGGATATCAATTCGATGATCGTTGTCCACGAAAACACCAGAAATTGAAAAGACGAGGCCACTTGTCCGAAAGCGCGAATGATCTGGTTCATGATGCCCAGCGTGATTTTGCCGCTCACAATGGTCGGCACAAGAAAAACATAAGCGATCACATTGTCGGCCTGAAGATACATGTATCGGAACAAGTTGAAGTAGGTGTAGTGAATATAAATCCGGAAATAGTTTCGCCGGACATTGTGGAATAATTCTCTCAGCGTCGGTGGCGCGGCGCGCGCGGCATTGTCTTCGCCGAATACCAATTCTTTTCTATAGGCCGCCTCGACGCGCTGGTTTTTGAACTCCAGCCCCGGCAAATTCACACCCGCCAGAATGAGCAAGGCTGTGCCAAAGGTTGACCACGCCAATGCCAGAAACACAAGCGCATAGGGTATCGAGCCGAGTATGGGGATGGTTTCAACATGCACTGACAGCGCCGCCAATACCGGAATGAAAGCGATGAGCGTCATAATCGAGTCGACAAAGGCGATGCCCAGCGTCTCCATGATCGAGGCAAAGCGCATCGTGTCTTCCTGCACACGTTGCGAGGCCCCTTCAATATGGCGCACGCGTTCCCATTGGGCGGTGAAATAGTCGTTCATGGCGGTGCGCCAGCGAAAAATAAAATGCGAGGTGAAGAAATTGCGGAAAATAATCAGGCCGATATAGGGAAACGCGATCGAGCAGAAAATCAGCAAATGCCCGTAAATATCGCCTGACGTAATACCCTGGTCGCCCGTCAGGGCTTTTTGAATGTCATTGTAAAACGGCCCGTACCACGCATTGATGACCACCGACACTTGTACGGATGTATAGGCCAGAAAAATCAGAAACGAACTGCCGATGATCGACCACATGGCCCAGGCATGCGGTTGCAGGCGGTGCCACGCGGCGGCAAACAAGGCGGTCGCCAATGCGTAGTATATGTCGAACCAAATATATTCCGGCGTGAAGAAATGCCGAACGCCGATGACGACCCCGCCATCGGGGTCTTGGCTGGCGAAACCCAAAAACGTGCCGAGGTCGGCGGCAAATCCATACCAACACCCGATGCACACAAGAGTCCAGACAACCACAGAGGGGAAAAACAGGCGCGGAAAGGGGAAAAACGATGAAAACATTTGCACGGCTCCCGTCGGCAAGAAAAGCCCGAAAAGCGGGCCCGAATGCACATCACACGCTATCGGCCGACGCGCTTAGCCCCGACCCGAGTAGATTTTACTTTTGGTCTTTCGTCAACGTCTCGGTCAGGCCGGGGCTTTTGCTCACGGTTCCTGTCCGCTCATTTTCTATCTGTTCACGAATGCTGTCGCCAGTCGGCTGGGATGCGGCAGCATTTTCCAAAAGCTTGTCCTCGGCGGCTGTGTTTTCCTCGGCCGTGGTGCTGTCTTTGCCGATAACCAGAATTTTGGCAACTTCGTTTGGCTTGGGTATTGCCGCGCGCGCCGTGCCGGTGCCGGGCGGACGCAAATTATAATCCGGCGGCAGAATAAGGGGCGGCCGCGAAATAACGGTAAATTCATCAGGTGCCGATTTGCCATAGCCGAAAGTTTCGGAAACGTCGCTGCCGCATGCTGCCAGCACCAAGCAGGCAAGGATAGCAAAGGCGTATTTGTGTTTTGCGGAGGCAGGTAAAGCTGTTGCAGATGACACGGTAATCGCTTTCATTTTGGACGCTGTCGACATTGCTTATCTATAGACAAAAATTTGAACTTGGCAACCACCCTAGACGTGGCTTCGGGTCACGTTTCGGGTGTTGTTTCGCGCCAGAAACCCCAAATCAGAAGAACCACGCCAAGGCTGATCCAAATATCGGCAATATTGAACACATACCAGTAATAGCCGGCATAATGCAGCGAGATAAAATCGACCACGGCGCCGTGAATGATGCGGTCGGCCAGATTGCCCAGCGCGCCGCCGATAATCAGGCCGTAGCCAAAGCGCGTGATGGGGCCTGGTGTTGTCATCATGGCGCGCGCGAGATAGGCGGTGACAGCCAGTGTCAGGCCGATGAGCAGCCACCGCGCCAATTCACTGCCGGAACTGAAAAGTCCGTAGCTGATGCCATAATTCCAAATAAAGGCGAAATCCAGAAACGGCAATATCTCGATGCGGCGCAAGCTTTCCAGGCCGAGCACATGCATGACAGCCCATTTCGAGGTTTGGTCGAGCCCGGCGGCAACCGCGGCGAGCGCCAGCCCATTTTGCAAGCGTGCGCTTGGTTCACGCGCCGGCATCGAATTCGGCGACCGCGGCGGCGTCGCGTGGGCTGAGATCAGGATAGGCGTCCACTGAGCCGACATCGGGCAGCACTTTCCACGAGCGCTGGCATTTGCGCCCTTGCGCCAGTGACGGCACCACTCCGACGCCGGCAACGTCGTCCAGCGTGAAGGCTTCGGCAGGAGCGCTATCGTTGCGAATTTCAAGCTGCGAGGTAATGCAAATATCGGCCATGTTCTGTCCCGCAAGGCTTTGCAGCAATTTGTCGTTGGAAATATGGACAATCGGTGCCGCTTCAAGGCTCGAGCCGATACGCTTTTCGCGGCGTTCGACCTCAAGCGCACCCGTCACCACACGGCGCACGTTGCGAATGTCGTTCCATTTCTCAGCCAATGCTATGTCCGTCCATGCGTCTGGAATATCCATAAACGTCTCAAGATGCACGGAGTTGTCCGGGTCGTTGTAGCGCGCCTGCCAAACCTCCTCCGTGGTGAAGCACAAAATCGGCGCCAGCCAGCGTGTTAGGCAGGTAAAGGCAATGTCAAGAACGGTGCGGCACGCGCGCAGGTCTTGGCTGGAGGCGGGGTCGCAATACAGCGTGTCTTTTCTGATGTCGAAATAAAATGCCGACAGGTCGACGGTCATGAAATTGAACAGCGCTTGATAGATTTTGCGGAAATCATATTGCGCGTAATTTTCGCGCACCAGCGCGTCCAACGCGCCAAGCCGATGCAAAATATAGCGTTCGAGTTCCGGCATGTCGGTATGGTCAATTTTTTCTTCTGCCTTGAAATGCGCCAGATTGCCGAGCAGGAAGCGGAAGCAATTCCGCATTTTCCGATAGGCATCCGTATTTGCCTTGATGATTTCAGGCCCGATGCGCGTGTCGTCGCTATAGTCCGACGACATGACCCACAGCCGGATAATTTCGGCCCCCGACTGCCCGATCACTTTTTGCGGGTCAACCGTATTGCCCAGCGATTTGGACATTTTTCGGCCCTTTTCATCCATCGTAAAACCATGCGTGACCACTTGCTTGTAAGGGGCTTGGCCGCGTGTGGCGCATGCTTCCAGCAGAGATGAATGAAACCAGCCACGATGTTGGTCGGAACCTTCGAGGTAAACATCGGCCGGCCATTGCAGGTCGTCGCGCGCTTCCAAAACAAAGGCGTGCGTTACGCCGCTGTCGAACCAGACATCGAGAATATCTGTTACGCGCTCATAATCAGTTGCCGCATATGCCGCGCCCAGAAAGTTTTGTGGATCTTCATCAAACCATGCATCGGCACCTTTTTGGCGCACCGCATCGACAATGCGGGCGTTCACATCCCCATCGCGCAGAATTTCGCCGGTTTCACGATGCACAAATACCGTCAGCGGCACGCCCCAAGCGCGCTGGCGCGACACCACCCAATCGGGGCGGTTTTCGATCATGGCATAAATTCTGTTGCGGCCGGTTTTGGGATACCAAGTCACATCGTCAATCGCCGCCAGCGCCTTGTCACGGATGCCGGTTTTTTCCATCGAGATGAACCATTGCGGCGTGTTGCGGAAAATCAGCGGGGCTTTCGAGCGCCAGCTATGCGGATATTGGTGGCGCAATTTACCCTTGGCAAGCAGTCGGTCAGCGTCCACCAGCGCCCTGATAACAGCGCCATTGGCAGACCCGTCTTTGCCCTTGTCGTCGAGCACGCGATCGCCGGCAAATAGCGGCACATCGTCATAATAAACACCCGCTTCATTCACGGTGAAGGGCACATGAAGCCCGTGCTTCATGCCCAGTTCAAAGTCGTCTTGCCCGTGACCGGGCGCGATGTGAACCAGTCCTGTGCCGGTTTCGTCGGTGACGAAATCGCCGGCCAGCACCGGCACGTCAAAATCATAGCCCTGTGCGGCAAACGGGTGCCGGCAGGTCAGCGAGCCGGGGTCAATATCTTGCTGACGTTCAAAAGTTTCAATGCCTGCGGCTTGCATCACTTGGGTTGCCAAGCTGTCGCATAATATCAACCTATCATCGCCTGCCTGATAAACGCCATAAGACAGATTTTCGGCATAGGCCATGGCGCGATTGCCCGGGATGGTCCACGGCGTTGTCGTCCAGATCACGGCATAGCAGTTTTGTGTCAGCGATGGGTCGGGTGCCGCCGTAACGGGGAATTTCACAAAAATCGTCGGTGATACATGCTCTTCATATTCGACTTCCGCCTCGGCCAGCGCGGTTTTTTCGACCACCGACCACATGACGGGTTTGGAGCCGCGATACAGACTGCCATCCATCACAAATTTCTGGAACTCGGAAACAATCACTGCTTCGGCGTCAAACGCCATGGTCGTGTAGGGGTTTTCCCAATCGCCCAAAATGCCGAGGCGTTTAAACTGCTCGCTTTGAACGGACACCCATTTTTCGGCAAAGCGGCGACATTCGGCGCGGAACTCGCCGGCGGGCACGTCGTCCTTGTCGAGACCCTTATTGCGATATTGCTCTTCGATTTTCCACTCGAGCGGCAGACCGTGGCAATCCCAGCCGGGCACATAGGCGGCGTCTTTGCCCATCATTTGTTGGGCGCGCACAATCACGTCTTTCAGGATTTTGTTCAGCGCGTGGCCGATATGCACATCGCCATTGGCGTAAGGGGGCCCGTCATGCAGCACGAATTTTTCGCGACCCTTGCCTTGCGCGCGCAATTTTTCATAAAGCCCGATGCGCGCCCAATTCGCCAGAATTTCAGGTTCGCGTTTGGGCAGGCCCGCCTTCATCGGAAAGTCTGTTTGCGGCAGGTTCAGGGTTTCGCGATAGTCGCGTGAGTCGTTTTCCATGGCTGGTTTTTACCAATGCAGGCTGGGCATGAAAAGAGCTAAGATTGCTCTCACTTGGCCGACTGCGCGCTAAGGGCTGCGCGAGCCGCCTCGCTGTCGGCTGCGATTTGCGCCTTCAGCGCGTCCAGCCCGTCAAACTTCTGTTCGGGTCGGATAAATTCAAGCAGCGCGACACTCAATTCGTGGTCGTATAAATCGCCGTCAAAGTCGAATAAATGCGTTTCGAGGCGCGGCGCCGTGCCGCCCACGGTCGGGCGCTGCCCGAGATTTGCCACCCCGTCATGCACCTGCCCCTGCAGCGGGCCGGACAGAATTTCTGCACGCACCGCATAGACCCCGAAGGCGGGTTGCAGATAATCACCCAGTTCCATATTCGCCGTCGCAAACCCAATGGTGCGCCCACGCTTGTCACCATGGGTTACGCTGCCCTCGATCGACCAGCTATGACCCATGAGCGCGGCGGCACCGCGCACATCGCCATCGCGCAAAAGCTGGCGGATGGCGGAAGATGAATACGGCGTCCGGGTGTCGGTTTGCAGCACGGCCGGTGTGATGAACACCTCAAATCCGGCCTCGGCCCCGCGCTGGTGCAGCATGTCGGGTGTGCCCTGGCGGTCTTTGCCGAAATGGAAATCATGCCCGACGCTGACGCCGGAAATACCCAAAGCCTTGATCAAAATCGTGTCGATAAACTCGGGCGCCGGACAGTTTGCCAAATTTGCGTCAAACGGCAGCGCCAGTGTGAAATCCACGCCAAGCCCCGCCAACAGACGCGCGCGCGTCGGCAGGCGCGTCAGGCGGAAGGGTGGGGCGTCGGGGGCAAAAAACTGTCGCGGATGCGGGTTGAACAGCATTACACCCAGCGGGCACCCTTTCGTATCAGCGTGTTCGCGCGCCTGTTTTATGACCGCCTGATGGCCCAGATGCACGCCGTCAAAATTACCGATCGCCAGAAGGCTGCCGCGCGCCGAGGCGGGCAGGGCGTCCAGACTGTGATAGAGGTTTGACGGGTTATGCATAGCTTGTTCTATCCAGATATGGATTACCAGACAAGATGGCGCATGGCCGCCAGAGCGGATGTGTTTTCGGCTTGCAGAACGGCGTCGATTTGGTCGGGCGTGTCGAGATTTTGCACGGCACCTGCCAATCCACCGGTGATGAACAGCGCGTCAATGCCGGCAGCTTGCGCGCCGGGGATATCGGTTTTTGGCCCGTCGCCAATCGCCAAAATGCGCGCCGGAGTGTCCAGCATGTCGTTGAGTTGCGCGCGCGCGCGTTCGTAGACCGGCTGATAGGGTTTGCCAAGCCAGACGACATCGCCGCCATTTTGTTCGTAAATTTCGGCTACCGCCCCGGCGCAGTAAATCACGCGGTCGCCAAACTGCACTTGGCGGTCAGGATTGGCACACACAAGTTGCAGTTTGCGCGCGTGCCATGTTTGCATGGCGCTCAGATAATCTTCCGGCGTTTCCACATTGTCGTCGTTCAGGCCGGAAAGCAGAATAAAATCAGCCGCGTCAATATCGGCGAACCGAATATCAATGCCGGCAAGCAAATCGGCGTCTTTGGCCGGCCCGATATGGTGGCATGTCTGGTTTTGCTGCCCGCGTTCCATAAGCAGCGCGCGCGCCACATCGCCCGATGTCAGAATGTCGTCATAGGCAGCACGCGCCACGCCAATTTCATCAAGACGGGCCGTGACCGTTGCCCCCGGGCGCGGGGCGTTGGACAACAGCAAAACCTTGCCGCCGGCGTCACGGAACCGAACCAGCGCCGCATCCGCGCCGGCAAACGGGTCACGCCCATTATGCAGCACGCCCCAGACATCGCACAAAATGGCATTATAATTGTCGGCAAGTTCACGGAAACCCGAGATCAGACGCGGCGGTGACATTGCAAATCCTTCCGTGCAATAGGGGTCGCAAAAAACTTGGCAAAACTGCCCGTTGGGGGCTGGGTCGTCAACCCTGTTCATGATAGCCTTCGGCGAAACATGAAAACTATCAGGGGGAATATTCATGACACTTTTTGATTTGAGCGGCAAAACAGCCATCATCACGGGTGCTTCGCGCGGCATTGGCGAGGCGATTGCGCGCCGCATGGCACAGCACGGCGCCAATGTTGTTGTGTCCAGTCGCAAGGCCGATGCGTGCGATGTTGTGACCAACTCGATCAATGAAGAATATCCGGGCAAGGCGGTGACCATTCCCTGCAATATTAGCGACAAAGACCAGCTGCAAAACCTTGTGGACAAGACGCGTGAACATTTCGGTCAGATTGACGTGCTGGTGTGCAATGCGGCGTTGAACCCTTATTTTGGACCGGCCATGGACTGTCCGGACGAGGCTTTTGACAAAATCATGTCGGCCAATGTGAAGTCAAATCATTGGCTGGCGAATATGGTGCTGCCCGAAATGTTGGAACGCAACAATGGCTCGATTATTATCGTTTCGTCGATCGGTGGCCTGAAAGGATCGCCGGTTATCGGCACTTATTGTATTTCCAAGGCGGCCGACTTCCAGCTTGTACGCAACCTTGCGGTGGAGCATGGCAGCAAAAATATCCGCGCCAATGCCATCGCACCGGGGTTGATCAAAACCTATTTTGCCAAGGCCCTGTGGGACAATCCGGATATTCTGGAACAGTCCACCTCGACCACACCGCTCAAGCGCATTGGCCTGCCCGACGAAATAGCCGGTGCCGCGGTATTTTTGGCAAGCGACGCCGGTGCGTTCATGACGGGTCAGCAACTCGTGATCGATGGCGGTCAGACAATCGCCTGATGCACAGGCCCGATGCGGGGGTGGCGGGACGCGCGATTGGTTGAAAGACTTTAATTTGAATCAATGAACATATATTTAACCCATTGATTTATAATAAAATATCTCTATTGCGACCCCTGCGTGTATAGGGCAGATTTTTATAGCACTGGTAGAAATGTGCGACAAAATTCTCTGTTCGCCGACCGCGCCGGAGTAATCCCACCTCTCCGATGTGGTTGGTCCGCTCGGACATGGATATTTGAAACTGGTGGGCCTTGGCCCACCAGTTTTTTATTCCTCTGACAACCTTTTGAATAAGCTTCCAAGATTTCGCCTGTTTAATTCGGCTGTTTTTTTCAATTTTCCCCTTGCGCCTCTTGACACATTTGCTCGCGAACCCTACATCCGACATGCATTTGGCACTTGCCACGGAAGAGTGCCAAAACGAGGCTGCCCGACCTTCGGGCTTATACGAATATGGGAGTTTGACTATGACATTTCGTCCTTTACATGACCGCGTCTTAGTGCGTCGCGTAGATGAAGACACCAAAACGGCTGGCGGCATTATCATTCCGGATAGTGCACAAGAAAAACCCTCGCAGGGCGTTGTCGTCGCTGTCGGGTCAGGCGTGCGTAAGGATAACGGTTCGGTCACGCCGCTTGACGTCAAGGCTAAAGACAAAATTCTGTTCGG
This sequence comes from uncultured Rhodobiaceae bacterium, assembly GCA_913051715.1. Lineage (GTDB taxonomy): Bacteria > Pseudomonadota > Alphaproteobacteria > RS24 > RS24 > UBA7378. The sequence goes on along the minus strand of CAJXCG010000027.1, from coordinate 1,731 downwards.
CAAATGGTCGGGCAATGAGGTGACGATTGATGGCGAAGAGCTGTTGATCATGAAAGAAAGCGACATTTTGGGCATTATTGGCTAAGCGCCGCCCACCAAGGAGAAAATCATGGCAAAAGAAGTTACTTTTGGGGCGGATGCCCGCGATAAAATGCTGAAAGGCGTCGACATTCTTGCCGATGCGGTAAAGGTGACACTCGGCCCCAAGGGTCGCAATGTGGTGCTTGATAAGTCGTTCGGCGCGCCACGCACGACCAAGGACGGTGTTTCGGTCGCCAAGGAAATTGAGCTTGAAGACAAGTTTGAAAATATGGGCGCGCAAATGGTACGCGAAGTTGCCTCGCGCACCAATGACGAGGCCGGTGACGGTACAACCACCGCCACCGTGCTGACGCAAGCCATTGTCCGCGAGGGCCATAAGGCCGTTGCCGCCGGCATGAACCCGATGGATTTGAAACGCGGTATTGACGCGGCGGTGACCTTGGCGCTGTCCGATTTGGAAAAGCGCTCCAAAAAAGTGAAATCCAATGAAGAAATCGCGCAAGTCGGCACGATTTCGGCCAATGGCGAAACCGCCATCGGCACAATGATCGCGCAGGCCATGGAAAAGGTCGGCAATGAAGGCGTGATTACGGTGGAAGAAGCCAAAGGTCTCGACAGCGAATTGGAAGTTGTCGAAGGCATGCAATTCGACCGCGGTTATCTGTCACCCTACTTCATCACCAATGCCGACAAAATGACCACGGATTTGGAAGATCCGCTGATCCTGCTGCACGAAGCCAAACTCAGCAATCTGCAATCCATGGTTCCGATCCTCGAAGCCGTTGTGCAGGCCTCGCGCCCGCTGCTGATCATTGCCGAAGATATTGAAGGCGAAGCGCTTGCCACCCTCGTGGTGAACAAGCTGCGCGGTGGCCTCAAAATCGCCGCCGTGAAAGCGCCGGGCTTTGGTGATCGCCGCAAAGCGATGCTCGAAGATATCGCCATTTTGACCGGCGGACAGGTTGTGTCTGAAGATTTGGGCATCAAGCTGGAAAATGTCACGCTCGATATGCTGGGCACGGCAAAACGTGTCGCCATCACAAAAGACGAAACAACGATCGTCGACGGTGCCGGCAAGAAAAAAGATATCGAGGGACGGGTCGGCCAGATCCGCACGCAAATCGACAATACGTCATCGGATTATGACCGCGAGAAATTGCAGGAACGTCTGGCGAAGCTCGCCGGCGGTGTTGCTGTGCTCAAGGTCGGCGGTGCCACCGAGGTTGAAGTGAAAGAGCGTAAAGATCGTGTCGATGACGCGCTGAACGCAACGCGCGCAGCCGTCGAAAGCGGCATCGTACCGGGTGGTGGCACGGCGCTGCTGCTGGCCACCCGCGCGGTCGAAAAGCTGACCGACGACAATGCCGACATTCGGGCTGGCATTAATATCGTGCGTAAGGCGCTTGAATCGCCCGTGCGTCAGATTGCCGAAAATGCCGGCGTGGAAGGTTCCATCGTCGTTGGCAAGATATTGGAAAGCAAAACTAATAAAGGCTTTGACGCGCAGAACGAAGTTTATTGCGACCTGATTGCTGCCGGTATTGTCGACCCGACCAAAGTTGTATCGACCGCATTGCGCGATGCGGCCTCGGTTGCTGGTCTGCTCATCACGACTGAAGCCATGGTTGCCGACAAGCCCGAACCGAAAGGGGCTGCGGCACCGGCCATGCCTGACATGGGGGGCATGGG